>NZ_LWMW01000085.1 GCF_001639285.1 Methanobrevibacter cuticularis
AAATAAAATAATTATTTTATTATAGTTATAAATACATATTATATCAATTGTTTAATGTTTAAAATGATTTATATGGAAATTAATTTCATGAAAATTTCTAAAAAATCCTAATTATGAGACACTCCCAATATTCATTATACAATAAATCAAAGATACAACCAGCAAAATTAATATGAATATTACTGATAAAAATAAAATTATCTTAAATGGCTCTGCTTTTGGCGAAGGTATAGATTGTACTAATCTTAATATTTGTTTAGTGTCACCAACATCTGTTAATCTCATTTTACCATCAGTTGCAGGCATTTTCAACTGTACCCAATTTTGGTACAGTTCACTTCCTTCATTTTTTAGTTTTGTTTTAAGTTTAGACCAATAAGTTCTAGGATGGGGACTGTCACTTAGAACAGCTATGATGTCGACTATTGAGAAATACCATTCTTCTTTTTCATCATCCCATTTAGTTCTTATTTTATGATCACTAAATAATTTTATCTGATTTTCATTTTTCATCACTATAACTTAGTTTAGTTTTTATTTAATTTAAGATTTATTTTAATGAGACTGTCAAAAATTGGGGTTGTGGGTAGTGAAATTTTTTCATGAATGTTTTGATTGTTTTTTCCAATTGGGGATATAGATAACTTAGTTTTATATTACAATGAATTTTAAGCTGGTTTAATATTTTTCTAAGAGATTCATGTCCATTTTTACCATTATTCATAAATATTCTCTTTAATTATATGCGATATGGTGTTAAATTTATCTAATAATCCTTTTAACTGTGTTTGATACTTTCTACCACATTTTTTACATTTATATCGTCTTAGATAAAGTTTTTTCCTACCAATTTGGAGTAATATTGGTTTTATTTGCCCATATTCTTGTTTTGAAAATTTATCTGAACCACATTTAGGACACAAAGGTATTTTCAGCTCAAAATGATTATTATTAACCATATGAATACCTTCAATTTGTTTTAATAGTTTTTCATGGTTAAATAGCTCATATTCTGTTTTTTTTTGATTTTGTTTTTTCTAATCCAAAATCGAAAAAAATTATAATTAATAGAAGATATATTATAATTGTGAACACTTAATTTTACTTCTATCATAATATAATCATTTATCAACACCCTAATTTAAATTTAACCCTTTTTAAATCAAAAAAATACTATTTAGAACCATTTCAACTGAAAAAAAATAGTCACTAATCTTTGCAAGTGTTGCAAGTATTTCAAATGTAAATTTTATAAAAAAACTTCCAACCCCCAATTTTTGATAATCTCAGTTAACTTTTTATATGGGTTAATCACAAACTGAATATTCAGTTACAAAATGAGTGTTCTATTTTTATAACAATAATGAAGTGCCCTTAATTATTTGTAGCTAAAAAAGTGATGGAAAAAATTTGTTTAAAAATTGTTTATAGTATTAAGCATGTTTATTTTTTTGTTTGATATATAAATGAGGAATAATTGTTTAAAAATTGTTTATATTATTAAGCATGTTTATTTTTTTGTTTGATATATAAATGAGGAATAATTGTTTAAAAATTGTTTATATTATTAAGCATGTTTATTTTTTTGTTTGATATATAAATGAGGAATAATTGTTTAAAAATAGTATGGATATTATAAAAAGGAAATAAACAATGCTGAACATGATATGGATGAAAATAAAAAAAAACATTACAAGATTAACCTAAAAACAAGCATATTATTAATCAAAAATTACATCAACATAATAGTGAATTCTAACACAATATCTCAATTTAAATCACGATACCATCAACTTAAAAAGAAAATAAAGAAAAATTTAGTCCAAATAATACCCAATAGAAAATTTAAAAGAACAAAAAAAGCAAAAAACACAAAATACCATCTCAACGGAAAATAAAAAATTAAGTTGACAGCATTGATGAATATTATATAAATATAGTTTATTTAGGAGAGTTTTAAATGGAATTAATTAAAAATAAAGATGAAACTTCTTTAGATGTAAAAGTTATTGGGCGCTTAGATACCAATACTGCCCCAATATTAGAAAAAGAATTATCCCGAGATCTTCCAGATATTAAAGAATTAACTTTTGATTTTGAAGAATTATTTTATGTTTCAAGTGCAGGGCTTAGGATTATCCTTTCAACTCAAAAAACAATGAATGTACAAGGAAAAATGATTATTAAAAATGTAAATGATTTAGTTATGGAAGTTTTTGATGCAACTGGTTTTGTTGACATTTTAACTATAGAATAATAATACTCTAAACAATTATTTGGTGAAATTATGGATGTATCTAAATTAACTTTGGCTGGTCAGATTAATCTTAAAGATATTTCTGAAGGAAAAAAATTTTATGAAAATTTTATGGAAATGACTAAAAATCCTATTAAACATAATGAAGAGTTTTTATTAAAATTATTAGATGATAATAAAGACACAGTCTATGGTAAAAAATATGATTTTGCAAATATAAAATCTATTAAAGAATTTCAATCAAAAGTTCCAGTAACAGAATATGATGATTATATAGAATACATCCTTCCAATGTCTATAAATGGAACTAAAGATTTAATTACTTCTTCAGAAGTAGATCATTATTGTAAATCATCTGGAACATTAGGAAATCCTAAAAAAATACCTTTATCTAAAGCTGCGCAAAAATCAATGCAAGAGTGTACAATTGCTTATTTTAAAGCTTTAGCTGCTAATAAAATTGGATTAGATTGGGTTGATTCTAAAGCAATGAATCTTGTTGAACTTTCAATTGAAACATTAGAATCTGGTGCTACATATGGTGCAATTTCTGCAAAATTCATGTTTGAATTTAAAGATTATCTTAATGAACTATTTACTTCTCCTTTTGAAGCTTTTTTCCCAGAAAATGATACTAATACAAGATATTTGCATGCACGTTTTGGATTAATGGATAAAAATATAGGTATGGTTCAATGTGCTTTTTATAATTTCTTTTTAGAAATATTAAGATATATTGAAAGTGATTGGGAATTACTTGTTAATGATATTGAAAAAGGAACAATCGATGAAACTATTAAAATGTCTAATGAGATTAGAAAAAGTTTAACTGAAAAAATAGAACCTATGCCTGAGAGAGCAGCAGAGCTTAGAGAAATATTTAAACAAGGTTTTGATAACCATATTGTTAAAAAAATATGGCCTAATTTAGCTATTTTGGCAGGAACTGGTACTGGTGGTTTTGCAAGTTATGCTAAGAAAATAAAAGAAAAATATACAGGTGAAGATGTAAAATTCTTATATTTAGGATTAAATGCTTCTGAAGGGAATTTTTCAGTGGCATATGATTTTGAAACAACAGACTCAATTTTTATGCCTAATAGTATTTTTTATGAATTTAGACCAGTAGAAAGCGAAGATTTAAGTAATTTACTTACTTTAGACCAATTAGAACATGGTAAAGATTATGAAATTATTATAACAAATGTTTCTGGATTTTACAGATACCGCATGCAAGATGTTATTCGTATTACTGGTATGCTTAATAATATGCCAAAAATGGAATTTTTATATAGGTTAAATCAAACAGTAAACTTAGCAGGTGAAAAAACAACTGAAATTGTTTTGAGAAATAGTTTAAATAAAGCTGAAAAAGAATTTGGTTTTGATTTAGTAGAATTTTCAATGTATCCTGATTCAGATACTAGTCCACCTAAATATAAATTTTTAATTGAAGCATTAAATATTCCTACTGATGTAGAAAAAGAAGATATAAGACGTTTTATTCAAGATGATTTATCAAAGACAAACCCATCTTTTGGAGATAAAATTAAAAAAGGAATTTTGGGTGAAATAGAATTAGGTTATCTTTTTGAAGAAACTTATCTTTTATATAGGGATATGATGATTATGAAAGGCACTTCTTCTGCTCAATTAAAACCTCCTAGAGTTATTGTAAATGAATCTCAAAGAAAATTCTTTTTTGCATTAATAGATAATGAATTATAAGAAAATATACTAAATTATAATAAATTATACTAAATTATAAGAAAATATAAGAAAATATACTAAATTATAATAAAATATAAGAAAATATACTAAATTATAATAAAATATAAGAAAATATACTAAATTATAATAAAATATAAGAAAATATACTAAATTATAAGAAAATATAAGAAAATATACTAAATTATAAGAAAATATAAGAAAATATACTAAATTATAATAAATTATAAGAAAATATACTAAATTATAAGAAATTTAAGGAGTTTTTGCAATGGATTCTAATAAAAGCATTCCAGAGTCATTAAATGAATTAAATGAACATGAATTATATGGAAAATTTCAAGAGTTTTTAAGAGATCCTTATACAATTCAAAAGGAAATTTTATTTGATATTTTAAACCATGGAAAATCATCTGAATTTGGGATTAAACATTCTTTTAAAGATATTAAATCAATCGAGGAATTTCAAAAAAATGTCCCTGTTTCTGAGTATTCTGATTATTTAGATGATATTGAAAAAATCAAAAAAGGAAAAGAAGATATTCTTTTTAATGGCAAAGCTCATTCTATTGTAGTTTCATCAGGAACTACTGGAAATATGAAATATTTTCCAGATAGTGAAAGAGGACTTATAGCTAAAAATCTTGTAATGAAACTTAGATCAATACAACTAGCTTTAATATGCCCTGGTTTATTAGATAATCCTTATATATTAGGAATTACAAATTCTTCAGATTATGGTTTTAGTGAAGGTGGAATTCCTATGATGGCTGCATCTGGTCAAGGACTTAATAGCTATGAAGATTCACATATTAAAATGGTTTTACCTCAAGAATTAATTCAAGCAAAAAATATTTCTAATGAAAATAAAGATTATTTAATGGCTTTATTTACTTTAGCTTCAAAAAATCTTACTGCAGTTGTATGTAATAATCTAGCTCATTTTAATTTTTTACTTAAAGAAATTAAAAATAATACACTTAAGATGATTGATGATTTAGATAATCATAGTATTTCTTTAAATATTGATCCACATTTAAAAGAAATATTAATATCTAAATTTCCAGATACTAAAGAAAGAGTTGAAGAACTTAAGAAAATTTATTCAAAAAAAGGAGAACTTAAAGCTGAAGATATATGGCCTAATTTTAAAACTGTTGGATGCTGGCTTTCTTCAAGTGTAGGTAGATGTGCATTAGACATTAAAAGAAATCTAAGTGAAGATGTGGATTTTTTAGAATGGGGTTATGGTGCAAGTGAAGGTAAATTTAATGTCCCATTTAAAGCAAATATTTCAGCTGGACCTGTAAGTCCTTTTTCCTCTTTTTTTGAATTTTTACCAATTGATGGTGGAGAGATAGTAACTTTAGATAAAGTAGAAGAAAAAAAATTATATGAATTAATAATAACTAGCTATTCTGGTCTTTATCGCTATAATCTTCATGATATTGTTTTATTTAAAGGCAAAACTCTTAAAACACCAAATATTGAATTCGAATGTAAAGCAAGTGAAAATACCATTTGTAATGATATTAAAATTTATGCCAACCAATTTGATCATGTACTAAAACAAACTGAAAAAGATTCTAATGAATTTATTAGTTTTTTCCAAGTAATTCCATCAGATGATAAAAAAACTATCTCTTATCTAATTGAACCTAGTAGTAATAATGATAGTAGTGATTTTAATAAATTAAGATTTAAAGAAAATCTAGTTAAAAATTTGAAAAATGATTTAAAATTAGAATTAAATAAATTATTTATTATGAAATCAGGTTATCGTGATAGTTTATTTGTAAAAGTAGTTAGCCCAGGCAAAACAATAACTTCAACAAAATTAGCTACAGTTGTAAGTAAAGATTCAATTTTAGAATCCTATATAAAAGAAATTTTATAAATTAACATTTTAATTATCATATAATTAATCTTATAAATTAACATTTTAATTAGCATATAATTAATTTTATAAATTAACATTTTAATTAGCATATAATTAATCTTATAAATTAACATTTTAATTAGCATATAATTAATCTTATAAATTAACATTTTAATTAGCATATAATTAACATTTTAATTAGCATATAATTAATTTTATAATTAATCTTATAATTAAACTGATAAATTAATCATATAAACTAAGGTGTGTGTTATAATTAAGAATACATTAACAAATAATTATTTAATTTTAAAATCATTTAAATCTTATCTTTTTCTTTCAATAATTGGATTAATTAGTGCAACTTTAGGAATCGTTGTAGATGGTTTAGTTATTGGTAATTTTTTAGGAAATGACGGTATGGTTGCATATGGTTTAGTTTCCCCAGTTTTTATTTTAATACTTGCTTTTGCAACAGTCTTTGGAAATGGAGGTACAATTTTATCCTCTAACTATATTGGTCGAGAAGAAAGAGAAAAAGTTAACAGTAGTTTTACTATGGCTTGTTTAATTGGGCTTATAACTTCAATAGTAATAACTGCCTTTTCTCCATTTTATGTAGATTATTTATCAGTTCTTTTAGGTGCTACAGGGGCTTTAACTCGTATGGCTTCTGATTTTATGTTTGGATTAATATTAGGAACCATCTCTTTAATTTTCTCCCAAATATTATTTTTATATACTCGATTAGATAACAATCCAAATTTAGGATTAATTTCAATTATAATTACAACTGTTTTCAATATAACTTTAGATATTTTGTTTGTTACTGTATTACATCTGGGAATATTTGGAATTGGTATTGCAACATCAATTAGCTATGGTTTAGGTGCATTAGTGTTATGTACTCATTTTTTTACTAAAAACAATACATTATATTTTTCTAAAATCCATGATTTTAATCAAGCTATTGATATTATTAAAATAGGACTTCCAACAGCATTAAATAGGGTCTTCACAATGGCAAGAACAATAGTTACTAATAATGTTGCATTATGGGTTGGTGGAGTAATAGTTATGGGAGCTTTGACTATTCAATCAAGCATAAATCAATTGTTAAGTGCAGTTGCTATGGGTGTTGGAATGACAACAATGCTACTTGGTGGGATATTTTATGGTGAAGAAGATAGACGTTCATTAGCTGATCTTTTGAAAATTTCAATTAAATGGGGTTTATATATTATAGTGCCTATTTCAGTATTTGTCATAGTATTTGCACCGTTTTTAGTTGGTCTTTTTGGTAAAAATCCTGAAGTTCTTCCAACAGCAACAGTTTCTCTCCGCTTATTTGCATTATCATTACCTCCTTCATTAATTGGAGTTGTATTTTTAAATTTTTATAGTTCTATAAATAACACTACCATGGCAAATTATATTGGATTTGCACATAGTTTTTTATTGATTTCTTTATTTGCAGTTGTTTTAACTCCAATAATAGGAGATACTGGACTTTGGCTTTGTTTCTTTTTAGGAGAAACTTTTACTTTAATTGGATTAATTATTTTAATTAGAACTAAAACTGGAAGATGGCCTAGAAAAATTAATGATTTTCTCATCTTAGATGATAGCTTTGAAAAGAATATTAAAAATAGCATTTCAATTTCAATAGGAAATGATATGGATCAAGTTATGGAATTATCCAATAAAATTTATTCATTTATTGATAAATACCCTCAATATGAGGATAAACTTAAAAAAATAGCTTTATGTGTTGAAGAAATGGCTGGAAACATTGTAGAACATGGTTTTGAATCATCTAAACAACATTATATAGATATTAGGATTCTTTTAACTGAAGGTGGAGTTATTTTTAGAATTAGAGATGATGGTAAACCATTTAATCCAATAGAATATGGTAATGATATGAGTATTTCAAAAAATAAACTTGGAATTTCAATAGTTAGAAAAATAGCTAAAGATATTAGTTATAGAAATACAATTGGATTAAATAACTTAACAATAGTATTATAAAAAGCTGAAGTAATTACAATCTAATACCAATGCTGTCAATTGATAAAAAATGTAAAATAACAAATTGACAGTCCCATCCAAAAATGAAAAAATTATAATTAATGGAAGATATATTATAATTATAGACACTTAATTTTACTTCTATCATAATATAATCATTTGTCAATACCCTAATTTAAGATTAACCCTTTTTAAATCAATAAAATACTATTTAGAACCATTTCAAGTGAAAAAAAATAGTCACTAACCCTTGTAAGTGTTGCAAATATTTCAAATGTAAATTTTATAAAAAAAACTTCCAACCCCTCCCCCCAATTTTTGACAATCTCAGAAAATTATTAATAAACTTATAAATATGATAATTATTGATACTATATAACAACTATTATATAATAAATAAAATTTAATAAATAAAACTCAATATGCTAAAATATTGATTAATAATCACAGAATATTGTTAGCACAGAATATTGTTAGTTGTGAATAAATAATTAATTCATTTAATATCGTTATTTTACTAAATTTTTTTTATTTACTAAATATTTTTAAATTAAAAAGTGAAAAATTTAAAATAAACAAAAAAACAGATGATTAAGGGATATTATGGTATGGAATGAAAAAGCTGAATGTATGGATAGAGAAGAAAAAGAAAAATTACAGCTAGAACGACTGAAAGATACTGTAAAAAAAGCTTATGAAAATGTAGAATTTTACAAAAAAAGATTTGATGAAGCTGGGGTTAAACCAGAAGATATTCAAAAATTAAAAGATATAGAAAAACTTCCTTTTACTACAAAAGCTGATTTAAGAGATGCTTATCCATTTGGGATGTTTGCAGTTCCTGAAGAAGATATAATCGAAATCCATACCACTTCTGGAACAACAGGAAAACCAACAGTATCAGGCTATACTAAAAAAGACATTGATATTTGGGGAGAAATCATAGCAAGAGCTATTGACATGTCTTTAGGAACCAAAAAAGATAGAATACAAAATTGCTATGGGTATGGATTATTCACTGGAGGCCTAGGAATACATCACGGAGGACACAAATTAGGAGCCACTGTGATTCCAATATCTGCAGGAAATACTAAAAGACAGATAGAAATAATGCAAGACTTTCAGAGTACAATTTTAACTTGTACTCCTTCTTATGCTCTTTATTTATCTGAAATCCTTGAAAAAGAAGGAGTGAATCTTGAAGATCTTAATCTCAAATCAGGAATTTTTGGAGCGGAAATGTGGACTGAAGAAATGAGAAATGAACTGGAAAAACGTCTAGGTATTGTTGCTTTAAATATTTATGGACTTACTGAAATAATGGGTCCTGGTGTATCAAATGAATGTACTCAAAAAAAAGGATTACATATTTCTGATGATCATTTTTATCCAGAAATTATAGATTCTGATTCAAAGAAAACTCTAAATGATGGAGAAAAAGGAGAGTTAGTTCTTACTACATTAACAAGAGAAGGTATGCCAGTAATTAGATTCAGAACAAAGGATATAACATCCCTTAATAAAGAAAAATGTGATTGTGGAAGAACAACTGTAAGAATGTCCCGTATAACTGGTAGAACAGATGATATGTTGAAAATTAGAGGAGTAATTGTATTCCCTTCACAAATTGAAAGAGCATTACTTAAAATGGAAGGATTAACACCTAATTATCAAATAATTATCACACGACCTGAGTATTTAGATGAAATAGAAGTCCAAGTAGAAGCTTCACCATCAATCTTCTCTGATGAAATGAAAGAAATGGAAGATATTGAAAATAAAATAGCTAAACATATCCATACCGAAATTGGGCTTAGAGTTAATGTTAGATTAGTTGAAAGTGAAAGTCTTCCAAGAAGTGAAGGAAAAGCTATAAGGGTTTTAGATAAGAGAAATTTGATGGAATAAATAGCACCCGTTCATAAAAATACAAGATTCTTAACAATAAATCCAAAAATAAATTATATACATAAAAATTTTTATCACTGAACTCACAAAATAAATGAAAATTTTTATAAAAATTATAAAAAAATAATTAATCAAAAAAATTATAAAAAAACTCAATAAAAAAAATAATTCGTTATAAAAATTATAAAAAAAATAATAAAAAAAATAATTCGTTATAAAAATTATAAAAAAAATAATAAAAAAAATAATTCGTTATAAAAATTATAAAAAAAATAATAAAAAAAATAATTCATCATAAAAATTATAAAAAAATCACTAAATAAAAAGAAAAATAAATAGTAGGAAGTTTTTTCATGAAAATTAAACAAATATCTGTATTTATTGAAAATAAAGAAGGTCGATTGAAAAAAGCTATTAATACGCTTTCAGAAGCAAATATAAATATCAGAGCACTTTCACTAGCTGACACTTCAAAATTTGGGATATTGAGACTTATAGTTTCAAACAATCAAAAAGCAAAAGAAGCTCTTGAAAATAAGAATTTTGTAGTTAAAGAGAATGATGTGCTAGTAGTAGAAGTACCAGATGAACCAAATGGACTGAATACTATTTTAGGGCATCTTGACAATGAAAAAATAAATGTGGAATACATTTATGCATTTGTAAGCAATAAAAGTGATGAAGCTATTGTAGTTATGAAAGTAGAAAATGTAGATAAAGGTTTAAATGTTTTAAAACGCAAAAATACTAATATTTTAACAAAAACTGATATAAACTCATTATAATTCAACAAAAACTGATATAAACTCATTATAATTCAACAAAAACTGATATAAACTCATTATAATTCAACAAAAACTGATATAAACTCATTATAATTCAACAAAAACTGATATAAACTCATTATAATTTATATAAATAATATTATGATAGAACTCTAATAGAGAAAAGAAAATATTATTATAATTAAAATATGATGTTTTTATAAATCTGTTTTTATAAATCTTTTAATAGCTCAGCTACTTCTTCTCGTTTGTATCCTAATTTTAGAAATAAGCTAGAAATTGAGTCTGAATCACTAAATTCAGTGATTTCATTCCAGTTTTTAAAGTCGTTTCTCAATATTGCTTTAATTAATATTTGAACCGTTATTAATGTATCATTATCAATAGCTAATAGAACTTCATCTTCAGCAAAATAGCCATTTGGATCTATTAATTCAAAACTTTCATCAACACTGTCTCTTTGTATAAGTGCATTTTTAATCTTATGTACCACTACATCACCATGATTATTTTATAAGTATTCTTAACAATTTACAAAATGAAATATTTATAGATATCTCTAGTTCACTACTTGAAAAATTTTCATCTTAAAATTAGATTATTAAGATTTTTAATGAAAGAATTTAAAAATAATGAAAGAATTTAAAGATCATTCATAAGTAATATTTTAAAGCTATTTTACTACATTATATCCTTTTTCTATAGCTTTTAAGTTCATATCATGAAATTTTGGGGATAAATTATTTTTCATAGATTTAATAACGGAACTTTTGGATAATGGAAATGTGTCAGTTGATATAACTGCTCCTAGAAGAACCATATTTAAAGACAATAGACTGCCAGATTCAATAGCTAACTTTTCACCATCTATAGGATAAACATTGTTGAAATTACTTTTCAACTCGTTAATTATCTCTTTAATATCAGGATAATTTTGATGAAATTGGATTAAAGTTGATGGAATGATTGGAGAAGTATTAAAAACTATTTCAGTTCCTTCATTAGATTTTTTTAATCCCCTAATTGTTTCAGAGGGTTCGAAACTAAGAATCACATCTGCATGTCCTTTTTCAATAATAGAACTTTTATATTCTCCTATTTTAAGCTCAGTAGATACAACTCCTCCCCGTTGAGACATGCCATGAATCTCACTCATTACAACTTCATAACCTTCATTCATAGCAGCTTCACCAATGATTACAGAAGTTTTAATAATTCCTTGACCCCCTACACCACAAATATAAATATTATAAAAATTATCTTTATTAAACATGATTTCAATCCTTTTTAATGCCAATAGCTTTATTTTTACACATTTGAAGGCAAGTCGTACAACCTTTACAAATAGTATCATCAATAATAACTTTTTTTTCTTTACTTTCTTTATTTATTTCTAAGGAAATAGCTGGACAGGCTAAAGTGGTTATGCAATCTAAACATTTATTACATTTATCTTGTTTTATAATCATGGACCTTCTCTTTTTCAATCCTTTAATTAAAGTACAAGGATGTTTAGCTATTATTACAGCTATTCCATCATATTCAAGTGCTCTTTTATATGTATCAACTGTTTTCATCAAATTAATTGGATTGATTGTTTCAACAAATTCACATCCTGCAGCAATAGCTATTTTTTCAATTGATATCTCAGGAGCCACATCACCCATTCCATCTACAGGAAGACCTGGATTTGGCTGACCTCCAGTCATAGCTGTTGTTCTATTATCCAATATAGTCACTACAAACCTATGGTTATTGTGAACTCCATTGATAAGAGGAGGGATACCTCCATGGAAAAAAGTAGAATCTCCAATAAAACTCACTATCTTTTGATTAGTAGCCTTAGAAAATCCACAAGCATCTCCAATACTTGAACCCATTGAAAGTAAATAATCAGTAGTTTCATAAGGAGGACTTACTCCAAGTGTATAGCATCCGATATCTGAAGAAAATATAAGATCTTCATTAGCTATTCCCAATTCTTCAGCAGCTCTTCTAACTCCAAAATAAGTGGATCTATGAGAACATCCAGCACATAATGTTGGTGGCCTACTTGGTAAATTTTCAAACAAATCAGTTAGTTTACCATCTAATTTTACACTCACATTTCCAGTTTTATGAACTTTATTTTCACTAGAAATGTGATTTAAAACTTTATCAATGGAATCCCTAACAATATCAGGATTAAATTCATATATCAAAGGAAAAGTTCCATCTATTTTTCCAAAAACTGGAATATTAATTTGATTTTCGCCAAAAGTAGCTAAAACTTCTTTTTCCATTATTGGATCAACTTCTTCAATTATGAATACACCATCTAAGTCTTTAACAAAATCCACAACTAATTCTTTAGGAAAAGGATAAGTAAATCCAAGTTTCAAGATATCTATACCCAAATTATCTTCATTTATAACATCATAAACATAGTTGAATCCACTACCACTAGCTATAGCTCCAAATTTTTTATTATTAGTCTTATTTTCAGTATTTTTTTTATTAATTTCAGTGATTTTATCATTGTTTTTCGTGTTTTCATTAATAACTTCACTATTTTTATTATTAGCTTCACTATTCTCGTTAATAACTTCACTATTCTCATTATTAGCTTCACTATTCTCATTGATAACTTCACTATTTTTATTATTAGCTTCAGTTGCCTTAGTTTCATTATGCTTATCACTAAAATTAAATACAACATTTAAATCTGAATTATTAGCTATTTTATCAATGTGTTTCATTTTAGAAACTAAATTTTTATGCATATCTAGTGCATTATCTGGAACTGGAACAAATCGTTTAGGGTCTTTTTTAAAGAACCCTTTTTTCCAATGGTTATCCTTAGTGGAATTAATCTTTTCATTTAAATTGACTGTCTCTGGAATATCCCCAAATTCTACAATGCCCCTCATATGAGAAACACGAGTTGTAGTCCTAATTAAAACAGGGATTTTATAGTCTTCAGACAAATTATAAGCATGTTTAATCATGTCTTTTACTTCTTGAGGATTAGATGGTTCTAAAACTGGCAAATTTGCTAATCTCCCATAATGCCTGTTGTCTTGTTCATTTTGAGAAGAAAACATTGAAGGATCATCTGCAGAAAGTATAACCATACCTCCATGAATACCAGTATAGACTACACTTACAAAAGAATCAGAAGCCACATTCAATCCAACATGTTTCATAAAAGTGAATGAACGAATTCCTGAAGCAGCACTCGCTGCAGCAACTTCCATTGCGACTTTTTCATTGATAGAAAACTCAAAATACATTTTTGCATCTTTAGCCAATACAGATAAAATGTTTCCTATTTCAGATGAAGGAGTTCCAGGATAAGTAGATGCAATTGAAACTCCTGCCTCTATAGTTCCTCGCACAGCAGCTTCATTCCCTAATAAAAATTGTTTTTCTCCTTTTTTTCCTTTAACTAGACGATTTAACTCCATTCATAACCTCCTAGATCATGTTTAGTGTATTAACTATTATTATATATTATAATAAAGTAGATAAGCTATTTTTACAAATATCAGTGAAAATTAATTAGAAATTTCATATATCTCTATATTTGGTTGATATATTTGATTTATATCTTCCTTACAACACCATTAACTACTCATTTTTAAAATATACATATATTCAACAGAATTTATAATAGTGACTATATGATGAATATTGATAATAAACAATATAAATTTTTATAATATAAAATTATATTGATAAATAATGATAAATATATCTTTTCTAAAATACTAGATAGTTATAATTTATTCAATACAATTTTACTATTTCAGCTATTAAATCAATTTTAAAAAGTTTCATTATAACTTAATTTTAAAAAATATTTATTTATAAATTTAAAATTTTAAAAAAATTTAATTATTATTATAACCAATACTATTATTATGACTAATAATTATTATGACTAATATTACCATAACTGATATAAAATAATATTATTACTATCAATATGCTACTAATTCATCAAATTGAATGCTATTGATAATATGATACTATAATAATAAAAATGATGATAAAAACTATTTATTCTTAAATTATTGCCAATCTATTAGAATAATTAGATAATATAATTAATGTTATTCTGAAGACTATAAAGAATTATTATAACTAATGCTTACAACAAAATTATTATAAAAAAAATAGTATAAATTATAGTATATTACTTAAAATTTGAAACACATTATATATGAATAACAGCCACAAAACATTTATATGAATAACAGTCGCAAAAATTCAGTAATTTACTATATTATAATTAATTGGAGATAAATATGATAAAAGTCCGAGTATTGAGGTTTGATGAGGAAAAAGATAAAGAACCTTATTTTGAAGAGTATGAACTTGAAAAAACAAATAAAATGAAAGTTTTAGATGCGCTAATAGCTATTAATGAAAAATATAATAGTAATTTAAGCTTTCGAAGCTCTTGTAGAGCAGGACAATGCGGTTCATGTGCTATCAAACTGAATGGAAATGTAGTTTTAGCTTGTAAAGCTACAATAGAAAACAATGCAGTAATTGAACCTTTAGACTTCCCAATTATAAAAGATTTAATTGTAGATAAATCAGAAATAGATAAAAAAATAGCTAATATGAAACTATTTTTAAAAGCAGACCCAAATAAATCTGAAACAAACTTAAAAACAGACAAAAATAAATCTGAAACAAACTTAAAAGAAAATATGTCCTATGTAGAGAAAACAACGAATAAGAAAAAAATAGATCCTTCTAATAACTCAAATAGTAATGAATTTAAAGATAAATCAGAAAATTCTCAAGGTGATATTCAGATAAAAGAGTGTGGATGTCCTTACATTATAGAAAATGAAGAATGTGTGGATACAAAAAAAGTTAGAAGTTGTATAGAATGTTATTCTTGTTTATCGGCATGTCCTGTAATTAAAGTAAGTGATGAATTTGCAGGGCCTTATTTTATGAGATATTTATCAAAATTTGATTTTGATCCTCGTGATAAATCTGAACGTACAGTAGAAAGTATAGATAATGGTCTTTATTGTTGTACTAGTTGTGGAAAATGTAGAGAAGTATGTCCAAAAGAGATCAATAGCTTTGGAGATGCTATAGAAAAACTAAGAGCCTTAGCATATAATAAAGATTTAGGACCTCTTGAACCACACAAAGAATTAAAAGAAAGAATTGCCTTAACTGGAAGATCTGTTGAAGTTGAGGGAGAAAGTTTAATAGAAACATTATCTAAAATTAAATCAAAAGACAATTCAAAGCCTAAAATAGGAGTTTTTACTGGTTGTATGGTAGATTACAGACTTCAAAATGTTGGTTTTGCCCTTATGGAAGTTTTAAAAAAGAATGGATTCATTGTAGATGTTCCTGAAGGACAAGTTTGTTGTGGGTCACCACTTCTTAGAACTGGACAAAATGATCTTGTAACTGATCTTGTTAATAAGAATAAAGAAGTTTTATCTGAATATGATATCATAATCACAGTCTGTGCTGGTTGTGGAGCTACTTTGAAGAAAGATTATCCTAAATATGGTGTGAATCTAAATGTTAAAGACATTAGTGAATTTTTAGCAGATCATCTTAACACAGAAGATATGAAAGAATTAGATATGAAAGTAACTTATCATGATCCTTGCCATCTAAAAAGAGGTCAAGGAATAAGCCAACCTCCTCGTGAAATACTACAAAAAATAAAAGGGGTAGAATTCATTGAAATGGAAAAACCTGATCAATGTTGTGGTGCTGGAGGAGGCGTGAGGTCGGGAAAACCTCAAATAGCTTTTGATTTAGGTAAAAAGAAAGTTGAAATGATTAAAAAGTTAGATGTTGATGCAGTGCTAAGTATTTGTCCTTTCTGTCAGTATAATATCCAAGATGCTCTAACTAAAGAAGGACTAGAAAATGTTAAAGTCATGAATATATTGGAACTTCTAAAAATGAGTTATGATAATGGATAAATATTTAATTAATTCAATATTCTTTATTAATACCAGCGATAATTAAAAACAAAATAGTGAAAATTAAAAGAAGAGGGGTGGTTTATATAGGAGATATAGCTTCATCTGAAAGGATAATTATTAAAGAGAGTACAACTTCAGTGGCAGAAGAAAAAAAAGAAGAGAAAACTGAAGCTACTGCCAAAGGAGCAAAATCTTCTAAGAAGAGAGGGGTTTGCACAGGTCATGGATTGAGATTCTCTAAAAATTATGATAGACTGGAAAAAAATATATTCATTGTTTTTGTAGAATGTGAATCTTCAGGAAATGTAGGTTTCTTAGGGAGAACTATGGCTAATTTTGGATTAAAAAATTTAGTCTTAATAAATCCATGCGAGTTAGAAAAAGAGGCTTATTATCAAGCTATGCATGGAAAAAGCATAGTTGAAACTGCAACAACATATGATTCCTTAGAAGAGTTCTTCAAAAAAGAAGAGATAGAATTTATAATTGGTTCTACTGGTACTCCCGGAGGTAGCTACAATTTATCTCGAATTCCAATTAAACCTGAAGAACTGGGAAAATCTATAAATCTAAATAGAAAAATAGCTATTTTATTTGGCAGAGAAGGAAATGGATTATACAATAAAGAAATAGAATTATGTGATATAATAGTCAGTATTCCTACCGATCCATCCTATCCCATTATGAATATAAGCCATGCCGCAGCCATAGTCTTTTATGAAATATTCAAAAATAGGAATGAATTTCCTGTTGAAGGCTTAGAAGAAGCCACAGCTATTGAAAAAAAACATCTTCTAAAAGACATGCAAGAAATAATTAAAAAATTAGGTATTCCCAAACACAAAGAAAAAACAGGCCTTAAATCTTTTAAAAACATTGTAAACAGAGCTTTTATCACTGGTAGAGAAGTTCACACTTTAAAAGGAATATTTAGAAAAATAAATAAAAAATTATAATTCTTAAATCTATTTAAATTTGAAAAACAAGATTTCAAAATTTAGAAAATAAAAAATAATAAAAAATATAATAAAAGCTATAATAAAAGCTATAATAAAAAATATGATAAAAAATATTAATAAAAGCTATTAATAAAAACTATAATACCGACTATAATAAGAATACATTTAAATATTCATATTACTATAATTCTTATTTTTATTACTATTCTATCAATATTACTATTATTAATTATATGATAAAAGATAGTTATCTAAGACAGATAATAGCTATTTTATCAAAATAATGAATATATAATCTATATTAGTAACCGCATACATATAAAACTTATATTAGATTATTAAATTATTATTTATTATTTTAAGAGTGGTTTAACATGAATAAATTCTAGATAAATGGAAATTGATTATAAAAATATTAAATTAAATAAGATATTATATAATAAAATAAGAAATGATTATGAAATATAATAATTATAGAGAATAAAAATATGAAATGCTTTACATAAAACTATAAAAGAATAAAATATAAAATAAACATTATATTGAATATATTGATAATTAAAAATAGGAATAATTATAAAAATATGATTAATTATCTATATAATAATTTTACCATTTAAGTTCGGAGATTAGTTGATGGCAATTCTAAGTGATAAAGATATAAAAAAGTATTTAGATGATAGAAAAATTGTTATTGAACCTTTAGAAGATTATGAAAAACAAATTCAACCATCTTCAGTGGATTTAAGAATTGGGAGTGAATTTAAAGGTTTTAAAATAATAAGAAAACCCTGTATTGACCCTAGAGATACCTCAGACATTGCATCTTATATGGAATCCATGTTCATTGAGGAAGGAGAGGCTTTTATAATACATCCTAATGAATTCGCACTAGCAACTACATATGAAACTGTTAAAATTCCTGATAATTTAGTAGCTAGAGTAGAGGGCAGATCTTCCATGGGGAGACTTGGAATTACCATGCATGTTACCGCAGGATATATAGATCCTGGTTTTCATGGAAAAATTACTTTAGAGATATCTAATATTGGAAAAATGCCAGTAGCTTTATATCCCGGGCAAAGAGTATGTCAAATTGTTTTTGAAACTATGACTTCCCCATCAGAAAGACCTTATGGTCATCCTGAAAGAGATAGTAAATATATGGGTCAAAAAAGACCAGAAAGCAGCCGTATAAAACTAGACTATGAATTGAGAAAAATGGATGTGAAATAGCCATTTTCTAAAATTTAATCAATAAATGAAAATCACCTATATTAAATTTCTTAAATATACTTAATTTTATTGAAAAATCAGTTTTCTTAAATATATTTAATTTCATTGAAAACAAAAAAATCAGTTTCATTATTACCAATTAAAAATTACATCAATACCTATTGAAAATATCAAAGAATCACTTTATTATTTTGGAGATAATACATGAATCATGAGAAGATGATAAATATCAGTACAAAAAGAGGTTTTTTATGGCCTTCTTTTGAAATATATTCTGGAGTATCTGGATTTACTGACTATGGTCCCCTTGGAGCTATTTTAAAGAATAATATAATGCAAAAATGGAGAAAGCATTATATAGCCGGAGAAGGATTTTTTGAGATAGAAAGCCCTACTGTCACACCTGAAGAAGTCTTAAAAGCATCTGGACACTTTGATAATTTTACTGATCCTATGACCCAATGTGCAGGATGTGGAGATGTTTTTAGAGCGGATCATATTATTGAAGAAACCATCAATCAAGAAGTTGAAGGCTTAACCAATTTAGAACTTGATTTAATAATTAAAGATCATGGAGTAAAATGTCCTAATTGCGGAGATAAGCTAAGTGAAATATGGAATTATAATCTGATGTTTAAAACTACAATAGGGCCAGCAGGGAATAAACTAGGATTTATGCGACCAGAAACTGCTCAAGGGATATTTATAACATTTAAGAGACTTTCAAGATTCTTTAAAAATAAGTTACCATTTGGAGTTGTTCAACTTGGAAAAGCTTATCGTAATGAAATTTCCCCAAGACAGGGAGTTATCAGACTTAGAGAATTCACACAAGCTGAAGCAGAAATATTTGTTAATCCTAAAAATAAAACTCATCCTAATTTTCCAAAAATAGCTGATGAAAAACTCGTTCTAAATTCTGCCCATACACAAATAGAAAATAAGAATCCCATAACCATAACAGCACAAGAAGCATTAGATCATGGCATTGTAGCCAATGAAATATTAATATATCAAATATATTTAGCTAAAAATTTTTTAAAAGAATTAGGGATTCCTGATGATGTTTTAAGATTTAGACAACATTTACCTAATGAAATGGCGCACTATGCAATTGACTGCTGGGATGTTGAAGTTAAAACTGACAGATATGGGTGGGTGGAAATCATAGGAATAGCTGATAGAGGAGATTATGATCTTCTAGCTCATTCAAAGCATAGCAATGAAGATTTAAATATTTTCATCCCTTATTCTGAGCCTAAATTAATAGCTAAAACCAGATTAAAACTAAATATGGCGAAATTTGGACCTTCATTTAAAGGAGATTCTCCTAAAGTTAAAAATTTCTTAGAAAAGTTAGACATTAGTGAAATCAATGAAATTAAAAGTGCAATTAAAAAAGAAGGCAAATACATAATTGAAATCGAATCAAAAACTTTTGAAATAAACTCTAAGCATGTTAATTTTGAAGATATTGAAGAAGAAGTTAAAGGAGAAAAGATAGTCCCTCATGTAATCGAACCCTCTTTTGGTATAGATCGTATATTGTATTCTGTGCTTTTACATTCTTTTCATGTATCAAAAAATGAGGATGATAAAGATTATTTCAAATTAGCTAATTCAATAGCTCCTATCCAAATCGGCGTATTTCCTCTGGTAAATAAAGAAAAATTAAGGGAAAAAGCTATTGATATTACAGAATCTTTACGTCAAAATGGATTTCTGGTAGAATATGATACTTCTGGGACCATTGGTAAAAGATACGCTAGATCAGATGAAATAGGAGTTCCAATAGCTATTACCGTTGATTTTGATACTCTTGAAGATAATACTGTGACTATAAGGGATAGGGATACTGAAAAACAAAGAAGAGTGAAAATAGACAATTTAAAAGAAGAAATAATTTCTTATTTTAATGACAATTAGCTTTTTAAAATCAAAAAACTAATTATAAATGATTAAAATTTTTTTCTTCAGTTAAAAAAGCATTTTTGCTTTTAAAGTTGTGACAATACAAAGCATTTTTGCTTTTAAAGTTGTGACAATACAAAGCATTTTTTATTCATTTAAAGAACTCATTTTTTCAAGTTAGGAAAACTAAGTTTTCCTTTTTATTTTAAAAAACTTGTTTTTCAAAATAGAAAATCTTTGATTTTTTATTTTAATTTTTATTATTTTAAATAAAAAATGAGTTCCTTATTTTAATATAAATAAATTATCAATAGAGTTTAAAACTGTTTACTAATATCAACTAGGTGTCCCTGTTCTTTATAATATTCAAATAGTTCTGATCCCCAAAGTATTCCTTCCTTGCTTTCATCTACCAATATTGAAGAATCATCATAATAATCATCTTCAAAGAATAAACTAAGAGCTAAAAAGTTATCACAACAACTTAAAAAGATTTCTACTTCATCCTCTATCAACCATATTTTAATTGTATTGTCCTTGCTACAATTTATTAATAATTCTCCATATTCATTTGATTTTATAGAATTTAAAATAGATTTTGTTGTTACTATCTCTAAGATACTCTTTTTTCTATTCAAATTCTTCAAAATTCCATCTAGATGTGTTTTTGAGAAAATAGGCAATAATATTTTTAAAACTGTTGATTTTGAAATCATTTCAAGATATTTAATTAGGGGTTTGGTTAAATCAGTATCATCAGAAAATATACATTTAGATTTTTTCAATGCATGTGTGTTCTTTAAAAAATCAGTGGGAATATCACCTATTTTATGATTTCTCCAAAATTTGAAATTAGTATTTATAGAATATAGATTTTCAATTAGTTTCACCATGTTCAAAGCCAATAAAAAACCATTTGAAGATAAACAATAATGTTTGTCCTCTTTTTTTACTAATTTTAATGTTTCAAGCTCTCTTAATCCATGTAATATTGTAGCTGAAGGTTTCCCAAGTTCTTTTCTAAGTTCTCCTAATCTTTTTTTAGAGTCATGTAAAGTTAGTAATAACTTTGTTCTCATTGCTGAAGCCAAAATATGTCTTATATCTTCAACTGATTTCAGTAAATCAAATTCAACGGCATAGTTATTATTATCAACTTTATGTATTTTAATGTTATCTTTTTTCACATTCATTGTATCCCTCAGAAATCGTTTAAGAAATAGTATCGTATTAAACTATTAAAAAATACAGTTTATTCAATTATATTTCAATTATATCTCTTAAAATATCTTTTTTTGTATTTTTAAACATTTTTACATTCAGAAATGAAGTTTTCTTCCTGATATATAATGTTCTTCAAAAATCTTATTTCCCCATTTAATTGCTTCTTCAGTATTAGAAACTATTAATCTATTTTGATCATAACTATTATCCTTTTTAAATAACCCTAAAGCAAGAAAATCATCGGATAAAGATAAAGAGATTTTTATATTATTTTTCAAGGATCTTATTTTGAAAGTTTCTTTTATCAATCCATTTCTTATTATATCTTGATCCATAGACTCAATAAAATTTGCAGTAATACCTTGTACAAAAAGTAATTTTATATTTACTCCATTTTCAAGTAACTTTTCGAATATATTAGGGTAATCTGGGTGCAAAAATGGAAAAATAGCTTTAACATTAGATGATGAATTCATTAAAAGATTTTTAAATGTGTTATGAGGCATGTAAATATCAGTGGGATTTGATTCAATTAAATAAGATCCTTTTAAAGATTGTATATTCATCAAAGCATTTTTTGGAAGTTCCTGAACTTCATGATCTGTCCAAAAATTACTGAATTCATTTATAATATCCAATGAATTATTAAAGTCAAATAAATTCAGTAATTCCATTTTTGCGTGATTATTCATATAATATCGTTTGGATTTCTGTGTTAAATAGCCATTATCTTCTAATTTATGAATATTACTTGCTATTGAACTATAACTTAAATTTGTCTTGATATGCATCTCTTTCATTGACATTGGTTTTTCTAATAAACAATTTAAAAGTTTTAACCTAATTTCAGAACTAGTTAAAAATTTAATATTCTTCTTTATTCGTTCATAATCTTTAAAACAATTATTATTCTCAATCATAAAATCACATCTTGATTAATTCTTATTCAATATTTTTCATTCTCGAATGAAGCTTACCTATTAATAATATTATATCAATAGGAATAAAAGTATTATAGTTATCTTATAATATTAAAAATAAGTAATACTTAAATATTAATTTTATAGAAAATACTATATAAACGTTTCCATAAAAAATAAATAAAAAATATTAAATATGATAAAGTTTTCTATAAGTATTAATTTTATAAAATACAATATAATTAATAATATAAAGAGGATAACAATTATTTATTTAATATAACTAATATTAACAAAAATAAAGAAAAATAAAAATGTTTAATATGATTAAAATAAATATAAAAGAATATGGATCCATTAAAACCAAAAAAAATTACTAATAATCCATAAACACCATCCATTATCTTTAATATACTTATCATTAATACTCAGCTTTTTTATTAGCAATTATTTAAAAAAACTAACTTTAAGAAATCTAATGAAATGTATAAAATAGAAAATATGAAAGTGTTACTCTATTAGAAAAAATAATAGATTCATAAATTCCCTAAACTCGATTTATTAATAATCCCCATCGATTGCTCTTTTTTTTATTAAGTATTTTAAATTTTTGAGCATATTTTTTCCTGTTTCTTTTATTTTTTATTATTTCTCTTATTTTATAATCAATTTCTTCTTTTTCATTTTTATTTGTGGGGATTGGAATCTTCACTTCTTTTAATTTATCTCCTAATGTTGATAAATTTGATTGAGTGAATGAAAAAGCATGCATTTGTTAAGAAACTAATTATGAAAATTTAAATAATAATGAAAATTATTTTTTATAGAAAAAAATGTAAAATTGTATAAATGGAGTATTGACCCTTTTATATACTGATGTTTTTGTGATAATTTTATGTTAATAATTCTTTTAGTGTCCATATGTGGTCTGTTAAATCTGTTAAGATCATTGGAGTTATTTTTTCGTATTTTTTCCATATAT
Source organism: Methanobrevibacter cuticularis (assembly GCF_001639285.1). Classification (GTDB taxonomy): domain Archaea; phylum Methanobacteriota; class Methanobacteria; order Methanobacteriales; family Methanobacteriaceae; genus Methanobaculum; species Methanobaculum cuticulare. Next base: position 23,781 of record NZ_LWMW01000085.1, read on the forward strand.
TATATTTTATTTTTTGTAGATTTTCTTTTTTAAGTCCATGGTGGGTTCTTATGAGGTTATGTTCTGCCATTTGTAAATTTAAATGGTTTTGTAGCTATTCGTCTTTTTTGGAGTATGCGATTGTTTTTCTTGCAAGTCATTTGTTTTCTTGTCTAAGGTTTAAATTTTCTCTTTCTATATATGAAGTGGAAATTTGAGAGTTATCAATATTTTTAGGGTTTCCATAGCTGATTTTTTACTTCTGACTCCACAAGAGTGTAAAAAAGTATGGAGTTTTTTGGAAAAAATCACTTTTCATTTATAAACATTTATAATTAAAACTGAAAATTTTAGAAAAAACTCCACAAAAATTACACTCTCTATTCTTTGTATGAACCAATTACATAATCTAGTACATATATTTCCAGTATTATTTTATCATTAGACAATCCTTCAAGAAAATCCTCAATTTTAGACGTATAATCTGCACTATCCTCATAGAACCTATCACCATCTACAGTTAATTCTACAGTTTCTATTTCTTCTCTTGTAATATACATAAGTTTATATATGAGTCTTAATATATATGAATCATGCGATTATTATGATGATTGATACACATATACATGCAGATGCTCGAAGTAGTGAAGACTTTGATGAGATGTTCATAAGTGGGATAGATAAAGCAATAACGTGTTCATTCTACCCATACGATTTAATTAATGAAATTGTCCTTTTAAATCATTGGGAAAGAATTTTAAACTATGATACTCAGCGTGCAAAAAAATATGGCCTTGAATTAAAAGTAGCTTTAGGAATCCATCCGAGTAACATAATAAAAAATTATGAAGGTATTCTAAACAATTTATATGAATATATTAGTGAAGATAAGATAGTAGCAATTGGAGAAATCGGTCTTGATTCCCTTACAAGTGAAGAAATCGCTATATTCAAAAAACAATTAGTAATAGCTGATGAAACAAAGACAAAAGTTATCATTCATACTCCAAGAAACAATAAATTAAATGTACTAAAAAAAATTAAATCTATTGTTTTAGAAACAATGAACCCTAAATTAGCTGTTATTGATCATATCAATTCTGCGGTCATAGGAGAAATTATAGATGACAATTTTACAATGGGTTTAACAGTACAACCTGAAAAAATGGAAGTTGATGAAGCAATCAGTATTTTAGAAATGTATGGCTTCGAGAATTTCCTTTTGAATAGTGATATTAGTAACATGCCATCAGACCCCTTATCTGTACCAAAAACTATTAGAACATTGGAAAAACAAGGCATTAAAAGGGAAAAAATAGCTAAAATATCTTTTAAAAATGCCGAAAAATTTTTTAAAATATGAAAAATAGGAAATCCTAAATAGAAACTAGAAGAATATAGTGAAAAAAGATATATTGAGAATTTATTATTTCAATATATCATACCATCCTTTTGGGGTTTTACTTTCTTTCTTAGGTACTATAAAGCTCCTGAGTATAGTTTTTATCAAAACATTGAACATGCTTCTATGTTTGAAAAGATAGCTAGGCCTTGTATAAAATTTTAGATAAGCTTTAATTAATTTTCTTTCAACCAATTTCTTGCTTAATCCTAACAATTCATAATTAATAACCGATTTAAGAACGGTATAATCTTCCCAACCATTTTTAGAAAGTAAACCTTTTTCTTTCAATTGATAATGTATGCCAGTACCTGGAAATGGAGTTAGTATAGAATATTGACTATAATCTGGATCCAATTCTATTGATAAGTCTATTGTTTTATCCATTTCTTCAGATGTTTCCCCAGGATATCCCAATATAAAAGAACCAACAATATCAACACCTACTCTTTTAGCAGTTTTGAAAGCATCTTTAGCTTGTTGAACTGTAATTCCTTTCTTCATAAGATCCAATACTCTTTGTGAACCAGATTCGACACCACAATACAATGTTTTCATCCCTGATTTTTTAAGGGTTTCTAATAGTGATTTATCAATCATATCAACTCTGGATGAAGCTATGAAATCCACATCAATATCCCTAGATTTGATTTCATCAGCTATTTGCCCAGCTCTTTTTTTATTCAACATGAAAATATCATCTAAAAAAGCAATGTCCTTGATTCCATACTTACAAGCCAACTCTTCAACTTCATCTACAACATTTTCAGGACTACGAGTTCTAAATTTTTTGCCCATGATGAGGGAGGAAGAACAGTAATCACATGAGAAAACACAACCTCTACTTGTAATCATTCCTCCTGCCTGACTCGAAAGTTCGTAAGATTTAAAAGGTATAAGATGTCTTGCAGGAAATGGTAAACTATCAAGATCTTCTATTAAAGGTCTTGGTTCTGTCATTATGACCTTATTATTATCTCTATAAACTATTCCTTTAACATTAGAAAATTCTTTAGTTCCATTTTTGATATACTGTTTTACAACATCCACTAAAGTTTCTTCGCCTTCCCCCATGACAACAATGTCCAAACTTTTTTCCCTATATAGTGTTTCTTTTGGTGTGAAAGTTGTGTGAGGCCCTCCTATTATTGTTAAAATATGGGGAAAATCTTTTTTAATAGTTCTAATGTAATTTATTGATGTTTGTATTGTAGCAGTAGTAGCAGTTATTCCTATAATCATAGGATCCATTTTTGAAATTAATCTATTAATATTTTCAAATCCCAATTGATATAAATCATCATCATGAATTTTAACTTTAATTGAATTTTTCTCAAGAGCAGCTCCAAGATACATTAAATTCAATGGTGGGACTGTTAGACCCAATCCCTCTTTTACTGCCGTATTATCTACTGGATTTATTAATAACACTTCAAGATCATTCATGTTTATTATTCCTCCATCTATTATTCCCCTATCTATTATTCCCATATTTATTATCCGAGTATCTACTATTCTACCATCGACTAATACTAAGTTATCATGGTAGTGTTTATAAAATTAATAAAATAGTGAAAAAATTTCTCATCATCCCTAATTTTTATCAATTAAGTCCAATATTAAATTATCATTGTGAGTTCTAGAAAAATTTTCTTTGCTTAAATTCTTCTTAAGATAATCCCAATCCTTTTGATTATTGGTACAACCTGGATCAGGAGCTAATATATCATCAAAATAATTATAAGCTCTTGCCCTACAACCTCCACAAATATTACGAGAATCACATTCCCTACAATAACCTTTAAGTATTGTTTTATCCCTAAGTTCTTTTAAAACATTATTTTTCAACCATACATCTTCAAAATCATTTTCAAGTAAATTCCCAGCTTTAACATCATCTTCGTGTGGGAAAAATACACAAGGATAGAGATCTCCATTGGGTTCTATACTCATATAAAATCTACCTGCACCACACCCACCTATAAATTCAGCAAGTTGCATTAACATAGGATTAGTATACTCAGGATTATAAAAATGAGTTGGAATCATATTATCCTCATTAGAAGACATTGATTCAGCCACAGGAGCATACTGGGGAGCAGTTGATAATATCTGCATATCATTATTATTCTCTTTATATGCAGTCTTAAGAAGATTTAACCTATCTTCAGGTGCTAAATCAATGTCTAATACTTCATTTCCGTTTCCCGTAGGTATGAAATTGTACAACATGAACCAATTAACACCTAAATCTCTTAAAAAATCGATCATCTCAGGTATTTCGTCTAAATTATGTTCAGTAACTGTCGTAGCGACTTCAACAAAAATCCCCAAATCCACAAAATTTTTTATTGTTTCAACTGCATTATTCCATGCTCCATCAACCATTCTAAAAGAATCATGAGTTTGAGGATTTATACCGTCTAAACTTATCTGAATAAATTCCAAACCTTCATTAACAAATTTTTCAGCTTTATATTCATCACTAAGAGTATATCCATTGGTAGCCATTGCAGCACACATTCCAATATCATCCACATGTTTTATAAAATCTAATATATTAGGATGTATAGATGGTTCACCTCCAGAAAATGCAACAGAAGCGACTCCCACATGTGCCATTTGATCTAAACCATTAATAACCTGATTTTTTGAAAGTTCATCATTTTGACGTGTGGAAGCACTTTCATAACAGTGAATACAACGCATATTACATGCTTTCGTAATGTTCCAAACTACTTGAAATGGAGCTCCTGGAACAAATGGCTTGGTAACACCAAATAATGCAATACCTTTAAGTACACTACTTAACCCACGTATCCAATAATCATCATCCATAACTTGATTGAATTCCTCTTCAGAAGCACCAAAACCACTGATTCCTCTTTTAATAATGAATCCTACGATTTTTGAAAGTATTTTACATTCATAACAAGCATTGTCCGTTTTTCCCAAATAATAATTCAGAGCACTTTCTAATTTTACTGCCTCATCTTTTTCACAATAGTTCAAACTTTTTTTAAGTAAATATTTAGATAAAGGATTATCTGCAATTTTCCTAAACATCCCAATCATATTACTCATATCTACATCGTTTGAATCGCCATTAGATCGATTATGGGTCATTTAAACACCTTTTTTAAAGAGTTATTAAAGTATCCTAGTAAACTGTTTTCTAAATTTAGTTTTAATTAATTAAGTTTCAGATATCATAATCAATTAACCTATTTTTTATTACTATGCATAAATATAGAATATACCCTCCAACATATTCACCTAAGAATTTTCTATTAATCTGTGTTTAGATACTGCAAAATACAAAAACCTAGATAATAGTCAATATCGTATCCCTAAATACAAAAACCTAGATAATAATCAACATCGTATCCCTAAATACAAAAACCTAGATAATAATCAACATCGTATCCCTAAATACAAAAACCTAGATAATAATCAACATCGTATCCCTAAATACAAAAACCTAGATAATAATCAACATCGTATCCCTAAATACAAAAACCTAGATAATAATCAACATCGTATCCCTAAATACAAAAACCTAGATAATAATCAACATCGTATCCCTAAATACAAAAACCTAGATAATAATCAACATCGTATCCCTAAATACAAAAACCTAGATAGTAATCAACATCGTATCCCCAAATACAAAGACTTAGAAACTGTTTAATCTTTTATCCCCAATAACAATTCCATGATTTCGATATATTTAAAGTACACTAATTAAATAATTAATCTAGATAGATAATGATAATAAGTTAATTATCAATCATGTGTTACTACTTTGATTGAATACTATGTACTAGATAGTATTATCATGATAACGTTATTAAAAAGATTATAGTCAATGGAGACTTAATTATGATATTATATGTTATTTAAACAATATAAACTTTTCTAAGAAGTTATATAAGATTCAGAAAGATTAGAAATATCAAATTTTAAAAATTTGAAGCATGTGAATTACCACAATCTTATGTAATGTATCAATAGTATATAGAAATCTATAATAAAGAATTTTTACATACTATGAAAAGATTATATTCATTGTTAGTTAATTATAATGAAAAGATTGAGTTTTCTAATTATAAAAATAAAAAAATTTAAAATAAATAACAAAAAGAGAGTGTCCCATAATTAAGATTTTTAAAAAATTTAATGAAAATATTTCACATTTAACATCTTTAAATATTATATAGGCATATATATTATTTTATTTTTTAAAAATAATCTTTATAAAATATATTATTTAAATTTAAAATAATATAAAATCTTTAAAAATTGAATTAAATAAAATAATTACTTTGTTATAGGTATTAATGGATATTTTGTCAGTTATTTAATATTTAAATGATTTATATGAAAATTAATTTCATGAAAATTTCTAAAAAAGCGAATTATGGGACACTCTCAATTCTATAGTTTTTTTAAGTATCACCAAATTTATTTAAATTATAAAGAATAATGTTAAATTATGAAATTAGAAGAAATGTTAGCTAAATGTCCTAAGTGTGGATCCAAGGATAAAACTATACAAAGAAAAATGTTAGATGAGCAAAAAGCTCATGCTGAACTAAAATGTATTATATGTGATGAATGTGGACATATTTTCGAAACAAAAGAAGATGAAGAAAAAAGAGAAGAAAATAAAAGCTAAATAAGTGAATAAGTTTGAAAATAAGATTTCAATTAAAAATTAAAACTAAAAATTAAAACTAAAAATTAAAACTAAAAAATCAACTAAAAGTAGTGAAAAATATGACTTTTCATATAATGATAATTCCAACACTTGATTGTCCTTCAAATTGTAGTTATTGCTGGGGTTCCAAAAAAGGATCTGGAATTATGGATATTGAAATGATTGAACAGATAGTGAAATGGTTAGATGGATTCAGAGATGACTACATTCATTTTACATTTCATGGTGGAGAACCTCTACTTGCAGGTTATGATTTCTATAAAAAAGCTATTCCAATGTTAAAAAATGCTGAAACTCATAAAGAAGCAGGATTTTCCCTTCAAAGTAATTTATGGCTTTTAGATGAAAAATTAGCTAAGCTATTTGCTGAATATGGAGTAGCTATTAGTACAAGCATAGATGGTCCAAAATATATCAATGATCATCAACGTGGAGCTGGATACTTTGATAAAACTATGGCTTCCTATAAAATAGCTAAAGAAAATGGAGTTAGGGTTAGCTTTATCTGCACATTTACTTCTTATTCAAAAGACCATTCAGATGAAATATATGATTTCTTTTTGGAAAATAGATTTAATTTGAAACTTCATGCAGCATTACCATCTATGAGAGATAATAATGCCGATCCATGGGCATTAACTCCAGAAGAACATGGTGAATTATTAATCAATTTATTAGATAAATACCTTCATGATTTAGATAAAATCGAAATAAAGGATTTTGATCATATTTGTAAAAGTAGTTTCTTACGTAGAGGCACATTATGCACGTTTGCAGATTGTATGGGTGATACTTTAGCTATTGGTCATGATGGAAACATTTATCCATGTTATCGTTTTGTTGGAATGGATGAATATATAATGGGAAATGTATTTGATAATCCAAGCATGGAAGACCTTAAAAAATCAAAACCATGGAAGAAACTAGAAGAATTTAGAAAATTTGTGGATGAAGATTGTGCCGATTGTACCTACATGAAATTCTGTAGAGGGGGATGTCCCTACAATGGAATAGTGGCTACAAATAGCTCAAAAGCTGTTGATCCTCAATGTAACGCTTATAAAATGATTTTCAAAGAAGTAAGTGAGAGAGCCAACAAAGACTTTTTAAAAACATCCCTGCCTCCAATGTTTGGAGGAAATCAAGAGAAATCTAAAAATAAACCATTCACTGTTATGGATTTAATGTTAAAGCAATGATTATAGAATTTTAATTAATATATAACTATTTTATTAAAGATTCTAATAATTTAATAAAAAAATAAAAAAAGTAATAATTTTAGAAAAAATAATGACAAAAATTATATAAAATATATAAATATCATCAAGCTTTAAATAATGACAAAAATTATATAAAATATATAAATATCATCAAGCTTTAAATTTTTTAACATTATTTTTATAGTAAGTCTCTGAAGTTTTCTTATTATAATTTACAGCTGCAATTTTTATATATTTTCTATGAGTAGAATATTTAAAAAATTTAACTGTTACAGTAGCTGACTTTCCAGGGCTGATAGCTTTTACCTTAGCTATTTTATATTTTGTTTTTTTGCCTAGTTTATAATATATCTTTATATATGTTTTAGTAGATGTTGTTTCACCAATATTTTTAACTGTGATTTTATAGCTATTTCTAACTCTTTTAATTTTGTTAATGCTTAAATCAGCCTTTTTAAATACAGTTATATAAAGTTTTTTTGTGCTAGTTGTAATAGATGGATCATAAGTATCAGTAGTAATTGTAGGTTGTAGTAAAAGACGACCCGCTTTTTTAATATTAAACATTACCTTAAGTAGAGAAGTTCCAATTTTTGCAGAGCTTAAAGTCCAAGTAAGAACTCCAGTTTTTGAATTATAGCTATGACTTCCTTCATCGACGCTTGATTTTAGATATTTCAAGCCATTAGGGATTTTATAAGTAAATTTTGTATTTGATGCAGTATTAGGCCCCTCATTGATTATTCTATAGAATATAGTCACAGTATCTCCAATTGTTGGGAAAGCTTTATCTGTTGTTACTTTGACATAAATACTAGACTGTGCTACTGTTAAAGTGGCTAATCCAGTTATATTATCCTGTGAAGTTGCAAAAATTGTATAGTTTCCACCATTTAAAACTATTTTGTAGTTTAAAGCAGCAATACCATTACCATTAGTTTTTGCAGTACCTACTTGTTTTCCATTTACATAAAAATTAACATTCATGTTTTGAATTGGTTTAGAATCCCCACTACCAGTTAAAGTAGCTTTTAATTGAATATTTTTTCCATTATCTCCAATAATGGATGTTACTTTAACAACAGAACCAGAGGAAACAATATTCAATGTAGCATTTTTTGAAGAGGCAAAATAGAGATTATCTCCTAAGAAATTAGCTGTTATATTAAAAACGCCAGTATTACCTTTATACACATATTTAGATATTCCCCCATAGTCTGTTTTTGTATTATAAGCTTGTCCATTGATTATAAACTGCATATTTTTATTAGGAAGAATTTTACCATTACTATCTTTAAGAATTGCAGTTATGACAGTATCTTGATTATTAACTCCCTTTATATCACTTAACTCAATAGTACTAGATTGTTTTGAGTTTTTAAGATTAACAATTATAGTTTTAGATCCTAAAAATCCTTCACTATCTCTAGCTTCTACTTTTATTGAATATTTTCCATTTGGAACATTACTTGTATCCCAATTACAAATCCACCCACCTGCAGGATTAGTATCTTTAAATATTTTAGAATAACCATCATTACCAGTTATAGTGAAAGTGACACCATTACTATCTGCAACAGAGTGAATATATTCAACATCCACCTCTAATTTCACATTTCCAGAAACATCTGCATTATTTTTTGGACTTTTAAAATTAATCTCAGGAGGTCCTGGATCATGAGCTGAAACAGCACCACAAAAAGAGACTGCAAATACTAAAATAATGCACAATATTATTAAATTCTTTAATTTAAACATATTATCTCCTTATATTATCTATATATCATCAATATATCATCAATATATCATCAATATATCATCAATATATCTATCCCAATATTCTTCATCCATATCATACTATTTTTTTATTCCATATCTAAATACCTTGATTTCAATTAGCTATTATTTTTTATTTTTTACTTCTTAACAAAAAAACTCCAATTCCAGAAACTAAACCAATTATAGCTACTATTAAAATTAAAGTAGTATAATCAATATTTAAATTACCCTCAGCAGAATTACTGGTATCACTAAGTGTTGAGTTAAAATCAAGTAATGCTTTTTCAATATCTTCATTATTTTTTACATCAACAACCATCACTCTGTTTGTTAAATTGTTATGTGATTTTATATACTCTTTAGTTGATTCTTGAAACGCAACTACTAACATTCGTTTATTTGGATTAGTTAAAGCATGTTCAAGTATATGATCAGCATCTGCTACTGTGTTAAACTTATATACTTTGATAGGAAGATCTAACTTATCAACTAACTTTTTAGTATCTATTGCATTGGATTCATTTGTAACCACCATAACATTATCAGTCACATCGGCTCCATGAGCACTTACACCACCCATAGTAGCTATTGTTGCCAAACAAACAAAGCATAATAACAAAATATTAAAAATATTAACAGTTTTCTTATTAAGATTATTATCAAATATTTTCATTTAATACCTCCATATTCAATATATCCATATCTAATACTCCTATAAATACAATTAAATCATGAATATTATTCATATGATCAATTTATAATGTTAATTCATGAATAAAATCAAATATATACATATCATCAATTTATAATTAACTAATTTATAACATTAATTCATGAATAAAATCAAATATATAAATAGCAACAATTTATAATTAACTAATTTATAATATTATTCATGAATAAAATCAAATATATAAATATCAACAATTTATAATTGATTAATTTATATATTAATTCATGAATAAAATCAAATTTTGTCTAATGTTAAAATTTCTCCTTTTAGATTTCTAATGAAAGAAATTATTAAGTTTGTGATAAATCCTTCTATAATACCTATAAATAGATAAAATGGCAGTAATGTTAAAATTAACATTTGTAAATCAGAAGCATCCGCAATAATTAATACAACAATTTGAGCTATTGTCGCAGCCAAAATTCCTAGGAAAGTCCCTAAAAATATAGCTAAACTTTCATTAAATTTATAAAAGGCTTTATAGCAGGCATAAGTTGCTAAAGGTAAAACCACACCCATGACTAAAACATTAGCTCCCACAACTGTAAAACCACCTAAACCTATCAATGTTTGGACAATTAAGGATAAGAAAGTAATCAATGTCCCATTAAAAGGTCCTAGGATGATAACAACCAAAGGAATTATGAAAAAGTGCATAGGAATACCAAAAGGAGAAGGTATAGTTATAGAACTTGCAACTATTGTTGCAGCAGCTAAAATAGCACTTAAAATCAATCGTCTGTCTTTTTGATTAGGATGTTTAGATAATCTAAAAAAGAAAATTCCAATGGCAATCAAAGATATTATCCAATAAATAACAGCTTGATCTAAAGGTATTATACCATCAGGTAAATGCATAAAATATTCCTCCTTATTAAATCAATTAAAAATAGCTATAACCACTAGTAAGATGATTATAACTCTTATCAGAATAATCCTGATTTAAACGCAACAAGTATAGCTCCTACAGCAGCAACAGCTATTACTGCAATTATTAAAATTGTATTTATTGGAATTCCCCCGTTTTCAGAAGGAGTATTTGATCCAGTGGTATTGTTTGTATTATTATCTGTTTCATTGGAAGTATTATTCTGATTTAAATTATTATTTGTGTTCCCATCCAATGAAGACTGTTGATTTGGATTAGAACTTGATGAAGATTTTTTATTATTATCACCAGTATTCTTATTAGTGGTTGTTTTTTTATCACTGCTTCCATCAGCACTGTTTTCACCAGTTTGAGTATCTTCAGTTGTTACTTCATCCCCATGAGAATGAGGAACGCCTGTATCATGAGCAGTTACAACGCCTAAACACATTGAAGAGATTAGGACTAATAATATAGATATAATTAAAATTTTTGATTTTTTAATATTATCATACATCCTTTATTAGATTATAAATAAAATTATAAAATATATATAAAAATAATGAAAAATTAAAGTAAAAAATAAATTTAAAACTTAAAATTTTTTAGAATTATTTTTATAATTTAATCTTTTTAGAATTATTTTTATAATTTGATCTTTTTAGAATTATTTTTATAATTTGATTCTATTGCTTTTTTATTGTAGTTTACTTGTACAGTTTTTGTGTATTTTTTATGTGCAGAGTATTTATAAAATTTGACTATTACATTAACTGATTTTCCAGGATTTATTGCTTTAACTGTAGCTATTTTGTAGTGAATCTTTTTACCTATTTTGAAGTAGATTCTTATTTTAGTTGCACTAGACTTAGTTTTACCATTGTTCTTGATTGTTACTATATAATTGTTTCCAGATCTTTTTACTTTCGCAATAGATAAATCTGCCTTAGTTTTAGGTTTATTTATAACTTGTTTTACTCCATTGATGGTATTATCCGTAATTTGAGCTTTAGAACCAGTATTTTTTATTGCAGTAGCAGTATTATCATTTATTTTATTATTAATTATTTTATTGCTAGCACCAATATTTTCTATGCCATAAATAGCATTATTATGTATAAAATTACCTGTTATTTGAGTATTGCTAGCATTAGAAGAAATTACAATTCCAGTTTTACTATTATAAAATATATCATTGCTAGATATAGTATTTCCATTATCTCTGACTTCAATACCATTTCCTATATTGTTATAAATACGGTTATTATTTACAATATTACCAGTGGATGGATAAGTAGAGTAAACTCCAATGATTATACCTTCTCCAAGATTATTATAGATCTGGTTGTTAGTGATTTTTGCATTACTAATGCTTATATAGACTCCAGCTCCATTGTTATTAACAATATTGTTTATAAAAGTCATATTGTTAGCATCGGCATTATGACCATGTAAATCAACAGCAGGGAACAGTCCATAATTTGGTGCTCCAAAACCATTGTTTTGTAAAATATTTCCAGAAATTACACTATTTTTAGCATGGCCATGAATACCTTCAAAACCATTACCACTAATAATGTTTCCATTTAAAGTTACACTTTCACCATTGAAATTTATACCTTCTCGTAAATTATTGATCAGTTGATTATATTCTATAAGAATGTTAGTACCAATTGAATTAACACCACGGCGATTATTATGAATATTGTTACTAGATAATCTAATATTACTGCTATTGTTAATGCTTATACCATAATAGAATCCTTTTATGGATGATCCAGTTACATTGACATTATTAACTGTTATGTATATTCCATAGACATTATCAAGAATAGTATCTCGGCTTATATCATTGTTTGATATAGTATTACCTTCATAATTTACTTCAATCCCATTTCCAGCATTGTTATAAATACGATTGTTACTTATTGTGTTATTAGTAGCTACATAGCTACCACCAGCTTTAATGACGATACCTTTTCCACCATTATCATATATCTGATTGTTAATGATCTTTGCATTATTAACATTTAAATAGACTCCACCTCTATTATTGCTAATAATATTATTTTCAAACGTCACATTATCACCAGATGTCGGATCTTCTGTATGATAATGAAAATCAACAGCAACAAATCGATTATTTTGTATAGTATTATTTGAAATCACACTATTTTTTGCATGACCATGTATAGCTTCATAACCATTGCCACTAATAACATTTCCTCGTATGGTTATACTCTCACCATTTAAATTAGTACCCTCTCTTGCATTATCAAGGATTGTATTATTTTCTATAATAATATTAGTACCAATTGCATTAACACCACGACGGTTATCATGAATGTTATTACTAGTCAATCTAACATTACTACTACTATCAATACTTATACCATAGTAAAATCCTTCTATTGAGATACCAGTCACATTAACATAGTTAGCTGTGATATGTAATCCAAAATCACCTATTGTAGTTTGATTTGTAGGTTTAGTTAGATTAATACCACTTCCAATAATTCTAACTTTTCCACTAGCTTTTATATTATAGGTTTTATTAATATGTAGACCTTTATTCCAAGTGTAATTTCCTTCTGAAAGCAATAAATCATCACCTTCATTTAAAGTCTCACCATTTATTTGATTTCCATCAACTAAATTTTGAATATCATCAATTGTCCAAGTATTATTAACTGTTACATTAGCTGCAGATACAAAACTAACAGTTAATAACATTAAACTAAATAGAAATACCAGTAGAATGATAAATTTAGTTTTATTCACACTTTTCGATTGCATTATTTAACTCCATTTCTTTTAACTCTATTTATCATTTCAGTTATTCACTAAAACATTTCAGTTATTCACTAAAACATTTCAGTTATTCACTAAAACATTTCAGTTATTCACTAAAACATTTCAGTTATTCACTAAAACATTTCAGTTATTCACTAAAACATTTCAGTTATTCACTAAAATAATATATCAATGAAAGCGAATGCTTACTGCAGAAGAGATAGTAATATGTATATTTTGTAATATTATTTACACACCATTAATCTACAGTTATATTTAGCACTAAATCTTTGTACCACTAACTATAATCTAGAAACATTGAGCTTTGAAAGAAGAATTCCAAACCATTTATAGTATCATCCACTCATTGATATTTCTAATAATTAGTAATATCTATTTAAAGATTTCTAAAAATTTGTCAATGAAATAATTATTAAAAACTAAAATAATGGATTTATAAATGCTAAAATAGTTAAAATGCTACTAAAATGATCCAAATTAAAATTTTACAGATAAATATAACTTTAAAATCTAATAAGTAATACTTTTTATCTAAAATCTATTACATTTTTTTTCATTTTCCTAAAAACTAAGAATCATATTCCAATCATATCGATTAATATGACATAATTATAAAAAATTTTAAAAATAAATCAATATAAAAAAGTTAATCAATATTTAAAAGACAATACACAATAATAAAAAATAGTAATACTTTAATAGAAAATAATAATAGAACATTGATGATTTGATTACTATTTTTAAAAAAAAGTTTTAATAAGAATGTGCCATATCCTGTATCATGAATTAATAATAGAGACACAGGAAGTACCTATTTACAACATTAAAGACTAAATTAGCAATAAATTAGAAACCAATTTGACTAGATCTCCCATATAAATCATAAGAATACGGATCCCAATTATTAACAATACCAAATCCATTTAAACTATAATGTGAAGGATCAGCTACAATCCATTTTTTGCCTATGAGTATTTGTGTCCATACATGCCCTATCCATGATCCACTTACAAATTTACAGTTTCCATATACATATCTAGAAGGTATCTTTGATGCACGGCATAAAGCTACCAATAAATGGGATTTATCAACGCAATTTCCTTTTTTTGTAGATAATGTTTTTTTAGCCCCATATTTTGTGTTATAATAAAATTTATATTCCACCTTATCCATGACCCAATCATAAATAGCTATTGCTTTTTGAAGTCTAGATTTATATTTCTTTGTTATAAATTTAGCCAGTTTTTTAATCTTTTTATCATTAACCTGACAGTTTTTTGTTGCTGATAAATAATATTTTGCTGTTCCTATCTTGTATTTGTTATTTAAAACGTTTTTTGTGTTGGTACCAGGTCTTATATAGTTTGGCAGTTTTTTATTTAATTCACTATTTTTTTTAACATTCACAAAAATTGTTTCAGGTAAATTCCCACTTCCTTGTGTAGATAATATCTTTACAAACATAAAAATAGCTGTTTGATACTGCATTTTGCCTAAATATGTTTCTACATTATTTGGAACAACATTGTAGTTAGTTATAAATTCAATTATTCTCAATGCATATTTATAACATTGCTTTGAAGAAAAATTGCCACTTATACTTTCTCCTCTTGATCTAGGTGGATTTTTAAGGCCATACTTAATGATTATGTTGGAAGTAACATTTTTATATTTGTATTCAACAGTTTTTGATAATAAATAGATAAATTCTGGCATAGAAAACTTATAATTATTGATTGTCACATAATTAGGCAATTTCTTATTTTTTACAATATAATTATTAATAGATATAGAAGCATTTACAATATCATATTGAGAAACATTTTTTGGTTTTATATTAATATTTACATATGACTTTGCTTGATTGTTATTCGAATTTTCATTTCTTATAGAATTAGAACTAGGACTATAACTGGAAATAACAACAGAACTAGAAGTAACATTAAAACTAGAAACAACATCAGAATCAGAAACAACATCAAAACTAGAGTACACAATATTATTCGATCCATTATCATTATTATCCATTGCAGATACTGTGTTCATACTTAGAAAAATTGCAAATATTAAAAATAATAAAAAAAGATTTATTTTTTTCATTATTATGTTCCCCCTACAAATTATTTACTTGCATAATAATTGTATTTATTTATAAATAGTGTATTTATATAATAATAAGTTATTTATATAATATAAATAGAGTAATTATGTAATGATGATTTATTCATATTATAAAATGATACTTGATTATATAATAATCATTTATTATATAAAATGAATTATAGTAATCATCAGATTATTTATTTTGTTTTATATTACTTATTCTAGATTATTTAAGGTGTTTTTATATTATGTACCCAATGTTATCCATTAATAGAATAGCTTAATTATTCAAATACATGAACAAAAAAAATTGTTTACAATTATTAGATGATATAGAATAATCATAGATCTAATTTAGTTATTCATTTAACTTTTTATGCCATTTCCAAGCAGTTTCAACAATTTTATTCAAATCAGTGAATTTGGGTTCCCATTTTAAAGTCTCAATAGCTTTTTTAGAGTCAGCTATTAAAATAGCTGGATCTCCTTCCCTTTTTTCAGCTAGTTCTTTTTTAATTTTATGACCTGTAACCTTTTCACATGCAGCTATTACTTCTTTAACTGAAAATCCATTTCCATTTCCTAAATTAAATATGTTACTTTTCTTTAATGGATTTTTATTTGTTTCATCTTCTTGAAGATGTTCAAAAGCTTTTATATGGGCTTGTGCAAGATCACAAACATGAATATAATCCCTAATACATGTACCATCAAATGTTTCATAATCATCCCCAAAAATAGCTATTTTTTCTCTTTTTTCAATAGCTACATCTAATATTAAAGGAATTAGATGAGTTTCTGGATTGTGATTTTCCCCAATTTCTGTTTCAGGATCTGCACCACAGGCATTAAAATATCTTAGAGAAACATATTTAAAGTCACTATCTATTGACTTTGATTCATTTTCTAATACTGTTTCAACCATTAACTTAGATTTCCCATATGGGTTTATTGGATTTACAGGATGATTTTCAGTTATTGGAACTTTTTTTGGATTACCATAGACTGCAGCAGTTGAAGAAAATATTAATTTATTAACATTTGCCAATTTTACAGCTTTAAGAAGATTTAATGTGTTTTTATAGTTGTTTTTATAATACATTGCTGGAAATTCAACTGATTCAGCTACTGAAGTGAAAGCCGCAAAATGCATAACTCCTTCTATATCATAGCTATTAAAGATAGAATTAATAAATTCAAAATCATTCAAATCTCCCTCAAGAAATTCTCCCCATTTAACTGCAGATTCATGACCATTAATTAAATTATCTATTACAATAGTTTCATAACCTTTTTTATTAAGTTCTTTATTTATATGAGAACCTATATATCCTGCTCCACCTGTAATTAGAATCATAGAATTATTTCCTTCATTGTAGTCATTCAATATTAATTAATCAGTTATAGAAGATTAATTATTAATATATTATTTTTGTAGGTTAAAATATAAATAATTATGCTTTTTCCATTGATTAACTAATCACGATCTTAAAAATTTAATAAATAATTATGGATAATGCTAAATACAAAAAATAAGAAATAAAGCATTTAAAAAAAACCAATAATAAATACAAAAAAATAAGAAATAAAGCATTTAAAAAAAACCAATAATAAATACAAAAAATAAGAAATAAAGCATTTAAAAAAAAGCTTATCAAATCAAAATTTCAATACAACATAGACAAAAAAAAGAAAAAAAAGAAACTTATAAAGAAAAAATAATAGTTGAAAGACCTTTTACCCATAAAACAATATTTAAAATATAAACAAGTCGAAACCAGAAAATTACAGAAAAATTCAAAGTAATATCAACAATATATCAACAATATACAAAGAAATATACAAATATATCACTAAAAAACATCATAATATTCTAAAAAAAAGAAATCACAACCTTCAAAAAAAAAAAAAAAGATTCTTATCCATTTTAACAAAAAAAAAGTAAAGGAGAATACAAAAAAATTAATTCATCATCTCCTATTTTAAAAATTTTTGGGTTTTTTATGCGATTCTTTTGTAGAATTTTATTTTGATTTTAGCTATTTTTGCATATGCAAGGTTTTTTACAGTAGTTTTTAAGATTTTTTTGGTTTTGTTGTAGTTTGTTTTTATGTTGCTTGTTTTGCTGATTTTGCTTAGTGTGAAACCTTTTAAAGATTTCTGGAATAGTTTAGAACCTGTTAAAATACCATAATTTTTAATATAATAAGTTTTATAATAAACTCTGTATCTTTTACCATGATATTTTACAGTTTTAGCACTTACTTTGATGAGATAGATTTTTATACTTGTTTTTGTGATTGATATAGTGTTGGATTTTGCACTGGAAGAGCCATAGATGATGTTTTCGGTGTTTAGTCCTTTGTATGTTGCGTTTGCGTAGTATTTTCCTGCTTTAGTTGCTGTATATGTGTACTGTGCAATCCCCTGACTATTTGTCTTAACAGTTACAGTTTTACCTGCAATAGCTAAAATAAGGGTTTGATTAGCTAATATATTTCCTTCACTGTCTTTGAGTGTGATTTTGTAGGTAATTTTATTGCCGTTTCTTGTTGAGATTATTGTGATTTTAGTTCCAAGATTCTTCGAAGCAACAGTATAATTAGCAGCTATTGCTGCATCATTGTAGTTACTATTTCCAGGGAAAAATATATCAACATTAGCTATTCCTGCACTTGTATTAGGTATTATTAAACTCCAAACACCATCAATAACAGTCACATTGTAAACTACATCATCAATAATTACTGTCATGTTGTATGTTCCATTTATTAAATTACCATTAGAAGTTATATTACCATTTATAGTAGAATTTCCTCCATAAGTAGCATTATTCGGTAAGTTAATGTTTATAGTTACATTAGCCTTTGTAACATTAAAATTTGTAACATTACTAAAGCCCATATAATTTTCATTATCAGCAAAGCTAACAATAACCTCTAAATCAGTACCAGTGTGGTTGGTAGTGTAATTTAACTCCCAATAACCAGAACCATCAACAGCTACATTAGTAAAGAGTTTACCATCAACAGTAACATTAACAAAACTAATACCTGTATAATTAGCTAAAACACCACTAATAGTAACATTCTCACCAAAACTCACAGGATTAGGACTAATAACAATAGTAGAATTACTAGAACCTTTTGCAGCATCAAAAGTGATAGGTACATTATCATTTTGATCATCTAAAGAAGCAGCTAAATTCAAGGTCTGATTTCCTACAGATAAAACAGTGAACACATGGCTAAAACTTTCATTACGACTAGAATTATAAGCTACACCATCAAAAGTACCATTAATAACAAAGTCAGGTAAATTCTCAACACCAGTATTATCAAGAGTAGTATTCAATACTAACAGATAAAATCTAAGCTTATCACCAAAATGAACATCGTCTAAATTACTAGAGTTAGTAATATTCAAAATATAATGATTACTAGTAGTAATACCTACAATTTTACCAGTTATATCGTTAACTCCCCACCAATTAAGATTCGCATCTATACCACTAGTCATAGTTGGAATACTCAAACCAGTATCAGCTAAAACACGATTATAATTGACAGTGACATTATCCACAGAATTAAGACCAGCAGCAAAATTAATACCAATACCACCAGTTCCTAAAGTTCCAGCAAAAATATTATTACCAGAAACAAAGATATCACGCAAATCAACAGAATTAAGATTAACAAATCCAATACCAATACCATTAGAGTTAGTAGCATTAATAGTATTATTCACTACAGACAAACCATTAAAATCAGCATTATTACAATCAACATACATACCATAAGACCCACCCATAATAATATTATCAGTGAAACTGATAGTGTTGCTGGTGTGTGTACGAAGATAAAAGCCTTCATTGGGTGTTCCTGTGATGTTGTTGTTGGTAATGGTTATGTTGCTGTTACCATTGACTGCAGATAGAAAAACACCAGTTGTTCCTGTGATGTTGTTGTTGGTAATGGTTATGTTGTTGTTACTGGTGTGTACAGACATATCAAGACCAGTTGCTGATGTTCCTGTGATGTTGTTGTTAGTGATAGTTATGGTGTTGTTACTATTGGTGTGTACATACATAGCAATACCAAATGAGGATGCTCCTGTGATGTTGTTGTTGGTAATGGTTATGTTGCTGTTACCATTGGATGCATATAGATAAAAACCATTTGTTCCTGTGATGTTGTTGTTGGTAATGGTTATGTTGCTGTTACTGGTGCTTACATCAAGATAAACACCACGGGATGCTCCTGTGATGTTGTTGTTGGTAATGGTTATGTTGCTGTTACAATTGGTGTATGCATCTAGATAAACACCAACTGATGATGTTACTGTGATGTTGTTGTTGTTGATGGTTATGGTGTTATTACTATTGTTGTATGCATCCAGAAAAAGACCACGGGATGTTCCTGTGATATTGTTGTTTTCGAAAATTAGAGTGTTATTACAATTAGTGGCATTGAAACGTACGCCCACCGAATCAGATGTACCATTACCTAAGATATTATTACCTTTAACCATAATGCTAACAATTGATCCGTCTGTAGCATTTACATATACAACACCATACGTAGTGGTGCTTACAGAAGAAGTTATAGTATTATTTTCAAGTAATACTCCAGTTAAAGAGTTACCAGACAAATTGATACTTATATTGATTGTACTTATATTACAGCCAATAACTGATAGATTACTTGTATTTGAATTAATAGCTGTGTTATATCCGCTCATATTCAAATTAACGATTTTTACGTTCGGTGCTGTGATATTAAATAGTGTACCAGCATTGGGACCTTTTATGTTCACTTGGCCGTTTGAGGATATGTTAACACTTCTTCCTACATTTAAACCAGTGACAGTGTTATAATCTCCTGCATCAAAAACAACCTCATTATCGTTTGTGGTTGTATTATTGAGGAAAGCTTGAATCTCATCGTTAGTAGAAGAGTTATTAAAGTTTGCAGCACTAGCACTAGACAAGAGTGCAAAGAAGCACAAAAAAATAAAGGTTACAAGTACTAAATTTCTTAAACGAGTTCCACTAGTAAAAGAGCTATTCGTTTCAAACTTATCTGTTATTGTATTTTTATTTTTCATTATCATATTTTTTTCACCTCCAAAATGAAAAAATTCTTTTTTAAAATTTTGATTAATGGATTATGAAATATAGAAATTTTGAACCTATATGTCAGGTAACTATCATAAAAGACAAAGCTCAGATTAATTATAGATGATTATATATATTATTACCAGAACTATGATCATTTTTTTATCTATCAAAAACCCATTAATCAGAGAAAAATTCCAAAAAAGAAATTTAGTTAATCAATAAATACTAATAGAACATTTCTCTCATCAATGAACCCCAAAAAAATAATAAAACGATATACATAATTAATTCACCAATTACCATCATCATGTAATTATACTTCAATACTAAACATTACACCAATATATATATATATATATATATATATACCATTCAAATCATGAATAACTATTCTAACTTACATAAATATTATATAAATAATTAATACTATATATAATTAACCATTATAAAAACACGAACTATTTATAATAAAAATAATTGACTATTATAATAATACGAACTATTTATAATAAAAACCTACAAAAAAATAATATCTATGCACGAAAATATCAAAATCAAAATAACAAATTATAATAACATACTAATAATATATAATATCCATATATAAAAAATAAAAACAAATAAAATTTAAAACAACAGTCAACAATAAAATATAAAAATTATAATAACAATTCAATCAAAAGAACAAATGATAAAAAAAACAGCGAAACAAAGCTATTAACCAAAATACGTGATCAACTAAAAAAATAAAGAAACTAAACTCAAAAAGGCTTGTTATGAAATATATCACCACACGAAAATATTTAACATGAAAAATCCAAACATGATTTCTAGAAAGTCTAACTTTAGAAAAAAAAAGAATTAAGATAAATAACTGTAATCATTTATCTTTTTTTATAAAACACAGAAAGGATAAGTGAATTATCTTCTAACAATTATATTATTTTGTTCATTAATTTCTTTAACCTGATTTTTATAGTCTATTTTAAATTTTTTCAAAATATTTCTATATTTTTTATTAATAGCTATTTTTAAGATAGTAGAACTTCCTTTTTTAAGAGATTTAAGTATTTTTTTACTTATAATCTTATTTTTAGTATAGATAACAAAATAATTCTTTTTAGCTATACTATTTCCAATGTTTTTAATTTTAATATAATATTTATTATTTTTTCTAGCTATTTTAACTATTTTTAAATCAGGTTTATATATTATTTTTTTATTAGGAGAGAATGTGGATTTTTTAGCTGTATAAATATAGCTATTTATTATAGAGTCAAACAAACCAATGCTTAAAATAGATTTATTGGTTAAAAGTTTTGTTGTTTTTATAGAACTGTTTTTTACATCAAATGCTCCTATAAGATTCCCATTTTGATATATATTAATATTAAAACTAGGTAAGTTTTTTATTCCTTCCTTAGACCCATTTGTATTTAAAACAAAGAAAAAAGTATATGTTAAAGTTTCACCTACTTTAGCTGCATTATTAGCTATTGTTGGAGTTATTACTAATTTATAATAATTATTAACATTAAAACCCCTATTAACATTGCTTATATTATCATTAGTTCCCCAGAAATTATAATCTGCACTAATATTTCCCATATTATTATAAATAGTGTTTCCATAATAATCATAGTTATTATAAAAAGCACAGTATTTTATAATTAGATTACTATTTTTACTAACAATTGCTCCTCCTTCCCTGCCAATTAAATTGTTTGGTGATAATAGATTATTATTTATAAAAAGAGAGTTTGTTATGAGCATGTATTTACCCCCATTGGTGTCGATTGCTCCACCTCCCACAACAGCTGAATTATTTATAAAAACAGAATTATTTATAATAAAGTTTTCACCATAGTTATTGTTAATAGCACCACCATACATATTGCCAGTATTATTTATAAAAGAGGAATTTGAAACACTAACATTACCATCAATATTGTAAATAGCTGCACCTCGACCACAATGCATTTCATCCCCAAAAGCACGGTTATTAATGAACTGACAATTAATTAGGGTTGAATCACCTTCATTATAGATTGCTGCACCATTCATAGAAGTGTAGGCATTAGCAAAAATAATGTTTTCAAAAAGAACTTTAGACCCTAATCCAACCTTAAATAAGTTTTTCAAACCTTGACCATCGATAATTGTTTTATTAACACTACTCCCTTTTATAGTCAAATTTTTTTCTATATTTATATTATAATTACCGTCACCTTTATAAATCCCCATAGCAAGAATTACAGTTCCTCCAGACCCTATATTTTCTATTGCATTTGAAATTGTTGCTTTAGAAGAATTTTCAGACATTCCATCATTTGTATCATTTCCATTAGGACCTACATATATCGAAGAAGCTGAAACTGCACTTAAAGAGAAAAATAGTCCTAATACTAAAATAAATATAAACATATTATTTTTATTCATAAAAAACACCACAACTGTAATAAGTATTGATAATAATCTAACGAAACGTATATTTATACATTTCGATTTATCTTATAATACTTACTAATGATACTGAAAAAACCAAAAGGAACTAATAGAAAATTAACAGAACAATAAATACTAAAGAACTCCTTAGTAAAAATTCAGATTTATATAAATAAAGCTTTCTATTGTATTTTATCAAAATTTTATTAATACTTATATAAACTATTATTTCAAATATTTAAAGATATAAACAATTATTTAAAATATTTAAATATATAAATAATTATTTAAAATCTATAAATAATCATTTAAAATCTATAAACTATTATTTCAGATATATAAACAATCATTTAAAATATATAAACTATTATTTCAAATATATAAACAATCATTTCAAATATATAAACAATCATTTTAAATATATAAACAATTATTTCAAATATATAAACAATTAGTTTAAATAAGATTCTTATTATAAATATAAATCTGAGTGAATCCCAATGAGTAGTGCTGACAATAAAAACGACAATATCTCAATAGTCACTGGAGATCCTAAAAGGGCGATAAGAAAATTATCATGGCCTATAATGGTATCTATGTTTGTAACTTTTGCATACAATTTAGCTGATACTATTTGGGTGGCTGGACTTGGAACAGATGCTTTAGCTGCTCTTGGATTTTTTATGCCAATATTTCTTATTATTATCGGGTTGGGAAATGGTATTGGGTCTGGTGCTAATTCATTAATTGCAAGAGCTATTGGTGCAAAAGATAAGAAAAAAGCGGATAATTCTGCAATGCACGGTGTGCTATTAACTGTAATTATTTCTATTGTTGCTCCAATAATACTCATTTTCTTTTTAAATGACATATTGCTTTTAATGGGGGCTGGAGTAGTAGCACCACTTACAGCAGAATATGCTCAAATAATATTACTTGGATTGATAGTTCTATTATTACCTTCAGTAGGAAGTAGTATTCTTAGATCAGAAGGAGATGTAAATAGAGCAATGAATGTGATGATCATCACTGCTGTTTTAAATATAATACTGGATCCAATATTTATATATATTTTAAACTTAGGATTAGCTGGTGCAGCCTATGCTACTTTAATTTCATCATTAATATCAACAATAGTAATATTCTATTGGCTAATTATAAAAAAAGACACATACCTCACCTTATCAAGAAAAGATTTTAAATTTGATTTCAAAATAATTAAAGAAATAGTGTATATTGCAGTTCCTGCAACATCTGAAGTGATTACCTTCTCAATTGTTTCCCTTGTTATAAATTTTATGTTATCATTTATTTCAGGTCCTTTAGGAGTAGCTGTTTATACTGCTGGGTGGAGAATTGTAAATTTAGCTATGATTCCTCATATGGGATTAGGTACTGCTACTTTAACAGTTGTTGGGGCAGCTTATGGTGGAAGAAAATTTAAAAAATTAATCACAGCATATGACTACTCTGTTAAATTAGGTTTAGCTATATCTGTTGTTAGTGGAATTATAATATTTCTATTCGCCCCTCAAATTGCGATGATGTTTAGTTATGCAGATTTAAGTTTAATACCAGCTATTTCTGAATTTTTAAGAGTATTGTGTATATTCTGTATAGCTCTTCCACTGGGAATACTTTCATCTTCAACATTTCAAGGTCTTGGTAAAGCATTTATTTCACTTTTCCTAACTGTTCAAAGAACCTTGGTTTTTGAACTAATATTTATGTATATATTCGCGTTTTTATTAGATATGGGAACTAATGGAGTCTGGTGGGGCTTATCCCTTGGAGGATTAGTTGGTTATGTGGTATCTTATATTATAACAAAAATATATCTACGAGAAATAGATAAGGTTTATCTTGAAAATGATATTTAACTATTTATAAATACATCTGAATTAACTATTTAACTCAGCTTCTTAAACAAAGAAATATAGAATATTCTAATGAAGTTTGAATATGTTTATTAATAATACATGAAAATTATTAAATATTCGCACAATTTTTACCATTATGGTTATATATTTTATTTATTAAAAATAATATTTAAAAAATCTATAATTTAAACTTAAAATAATATAAATTCTTTAAAAATTGAATTAAATAAAACAATCAATTTATTATAGCTATTAATACATATTTTATCAGCTATTTAATATTTATAATGATTAATATATTCTTTTTATATTTCTGTTTAAGGCAAAATGTTCATCAAATGTGATTATTTCTTCTATTTTTAAATCTTCCATTAATGCTATATAAACACAGTCTGTAAATTGTATTCTTTTAGGATAATATTCTTTTAATAGTTTTAAACCTTTAATATAATATTCTTCATCTTGTAATATTATTAATTCGTTAGCTATAAACTCACAAACCTTTTCAATTAGTTCTATGTTTGTTTTTAACCTAGTGTTTAGAACATTTAAAACCTCTGCTATAATTAACTTTGAAATTATTTTGTCTTTGTCTTCTATTGTTTCCCATATTTCTATAGCTCTATTATAATTTTTATGTCCTTTTACAGAATAGGCAATAATGAAATTAGCATCTAAAAAAATCATTGTTACACATTTTTCTAATATGTATCTTCAACAGCTTTAACTGGATCAAATCCTTTAGGAGCCTTTATTATGCCTTTTATTGAGTATGGTTTATTTTTTTTATAAGAATTTTTATTGATTATTTTCGCTTTTCCATTTGTTATTCTATCTATTCTTTCTATAGCTGTTTCTTTCGATTTATCTTCTGCTTTTGTCTTATTTTTTTTCTCAAGTCCCTTGTTTATGAGCTCATTAATAATATTATTTTGTGTTTTACCTTCTTTAACTGCAAGAGTTTTTATTTTTATCAATGTGTTGGTTGGGATTTCTATAGTTGTTCTTTTAACATCGACCATAATTTCCTGCCTCATTATTATGTTTTAATATTATAATATTATTTTTATACTTTCATGTTTTTATACTTTTTCATTTTTGCATATTTTATAATATGATTTAAAACTTTCAGTTAATAGTTTTATAACTATTTCTAGCACATTAAAGCATGTTCTAACTATTTATAACTCTAGTTCTAACTATTTATAACTCTAGTTCTAACTATTTATAACTCTAGTTCTAACTATTTATAACTCTAGTTCTAACTATTTATAACTCTAGTTCTAACTATTTATAACTCTACTTCTAACTATTTATAACTCTACTTCTAACTATTTATAACTCTACTTCTAACTATTTATAACTCTACTTCTAACTATTTATAACTCTACTTCTAACTATTTATAACTCTACTTCTAACTATTTATAAC
>NZ_LWMW01000086.1 GCF_001639285.1 Methanobrevibacter cuticularis
CAATGGACACAACTCAGCACACCACGACAAGGCGGACGCCAAAAAGTAACTTGGACATTCAAAAACATGCTAAAACAAATCAACCGAACAACCGAAGAAAAACTAGGATTCACCAACAAAATAACAACCTAAAAAAAAAAGAACAACACCACGAAAAAATCCAAAATATACATAAAAAAAAACCCTGAAAATCAAACAAACAAAACCAAATCCAAACAAATACCACAACAAATCCCAACATAACATAACAAACCAATTGATAAAAAAAGAACAAAACAAAAGAACAAAACAAAAAACACATAAAAAAATAAAAATACAAAAACACTTTACGAACTACTGATAATAGCTAAAATATCATAGTACAATTTTTAAAATCATCTAATTTCAATTTATATAATTCTAAGTTTTATGATTTTAGTTTGAATTTTCTATAAACTTTATATATTATAAAAACCAATATTTTGTTATCATGTTTAATAAGACTATTCTTTCCTTTTAAATTTAAAATAAATTTAAAATAATCAAGAAAAATAATGTTTTAGAATAGCTATTCATATCTTAAATAGCTATTATTGACTCTTATAATATGTTTATTTGATAATCTTTCATATAAATATTATAAACTTACAAATTGAATATAATTATATTGATAAAAGGTGAAATGATGGCAATATCCCAAGGAAAATCCACAAGAAAATCAACTGGTGGAAGAAATATAGCAAATAGAGGCAAAAAAAAGTATGAATTAGGAAGAGAACCTGCAGATACTAGGTTAGATGAAAAAAGGCTTAGAAAAATTAGAACTCGTGGTGGAAATGAAAAACTACGATTAGCTACAGAAAATAAGATCAATGTTATGAATCCTGAGTCAAATAAATCTGAAACACTTGATATTATCACTGTGCTTGAAAATGAAGCTAATCCGAATTATGTAAGAAGGAATATTATTACTAAAGGAGCTATTGTAGAAACAAGCGCTGGTAAAGCACGAGTAACTTCTAGACCTGGTCAAGATGGAGTTATAAATGGTGTTTTAATCACCGAATAACTTTTTTTCTACATATTTCTTTGTTTATTTACATTAATTCTATTTTTTATTTACATTACTTATTCTACTTGTTTATCTTATTATATTACTTATTTTTAGTGTTTATTTTATTTATAGTAATTATTTTACTTGTTTAATTCTATTATAGTAATTATTTGATTCATATAATTTATATCTTATTAACAATAGTTTTAGTAAATTTATATTCATTTTCAAAAGATTTCTATTATTATTCAAATAGTCCTTTTAAAAAATTTTTAAATAAATTTAATAATGATAATAATGTAATACTTAATTATTATTAAATTTATTTAAAATTGGAATCAAATAGATATTGAATATTATATTTAGTTAAGTTTGATACAATTTATTACATTTATTTTAATTACTTTACAATTCTTTTATATTATGATTAAGGAGAATAGAATGAAAAATAATAAAATTGGAATGTCACATGGTGCTGGTGGAGAAGTTATGGGAAATCTAATCAGTGAAACCATACTGGCTAACCTCTCAAAAAAGTCTGTTAATGGAGGAATTGGATTAGATGCTCTTGATGATGGAGCAACAATACCTTTAGAAAATCATGAAATTGTAGTTACAACAGATGGACATACAATAAATCCTTTATTCTTTCCAGGGGGAGACATTGGAAGAATTTCAGCAGCAGGAACTATAAATGATGTGGCTGTTATGGGAGCTAAACCTTTAGCTATTACCAATGCAATGATTATAAAAGAAGGATTTCCAATTGAGGATCTATCTAAAATAATAAAATCTATGGATGAAACTTGCAAAGAAGCTGATGTAGGAGTAATAACTGGAGATACCAAAGTAATGGAACAAGATAAAATCGATGAATTGGTTATTGTAACAACAGGGATAGGAATTGTCGAAAAAGGCAAAGCTATCCGAGATTCTGGTCTTGAAGTTGGTGATAAAATTATTACAACAGGAAGTATAGGAGATCATGGTATGTCTTTACTGTCTTTTAGAGAGGGTTTTGGATTTGAAACAGATCTTAAATCAGATGTGGCTCCTGTATGGGGAATGGTTGAAAAAGCTATTGAAATTGGAGGAGTAACAGCTATGAAGGATCCAACACGTGGAGGATTATCCAATGCAATTAATGAAATGGCGAGCAAATCTGGTGTTGGCATTATTATTCAAGATGAAGCTATTCCCATCAAACAACAAGTAAAAGCAGTTTCTGATATGCTTGGAATTGATCCATACGAAGTGGCAAATGAAGGAAAAGTTATTATGGGTGTCAAAGCAGATTTAGCTGATGAGACTTTAAACGCTATAAAAAAAGATAAATATGGAAAAGAAGCATCTATAATTGGAGAAGTAGTTGAGGGTAAACGTGTTTTAATAGAAACTCCTGTTGGAGGCCAAAGAATTTTAGAAGCTCCAATTGCTGATCCAGTCCCAAGAGTTTGTTAAAAATATTACTGGTGATAACAATGGTTAGTATATTTAAAAAAAGAATAATAGCTTATATTGCTGATTATTTTGTTGTATCAGCTATTATGTGGATTTTAGCTGAGATTTTAGCTATTTTAATTATTCCTTATTCAATGTTCATTATTTATAATTATTTTATAATTATAGCACCTATAGCAGGGATTATATACTTTGTTTTATTAGAGAAAACAAAAGGAACTACTGTAGGAAAACATTTGATGTTTTTAAAAGTTGTTTCAATCAAAAATACAGAAGAAACTCCTAATAATGAGGATGAAAATGAAAACAAGGACAATGAAAGTACTCAACAAATTTCATATAAACAAGCAATTGTAAGAAATCTCTCAAAAATCTATTGGGTACCTATTATATTTGATGTAATCATTGGAAAATATTATGGAAATTCAGATGAGAGAATATTAGGACAATTATCAAAAACTAAAGTTGTTGATGAGTAAACTTGGATTTTAGTAAAATCCAATTATACATTTTTTAATTCCTTCAATATTCTATTAAATATATATTATACCATTTCCTTCAATATTCTATTAAATATATATTATACCATTTCCTTCAATATTCTATTAAATATATATTATATCAGTTCCTTCAATATACTAAAATATATATTATATTTTTTCAGTTGTTTTTATAGGTTTAGAATATCTATATTCCTTCTGATTTTTAAATTCTTTTCCTAACAATTTTTAAATCATTTTACTACAACCAATAATTTTATATTTATCTTTTTTTCTCAAATTATTATAGTATTTATGGAAAAGTTATTAAATTTTGAAGATAAATTAAATTCTTAATATCATTTATTTTTAATTATAACATCTGAAAAATTATTATTATTATTATTATTAAAAATATATTATTTAAATATCTTTATTAATTTAATAAATTGATTAAAATTATTAACTTAAGATTATAATATTTTTTAGATGATTTATTTATTAAGAACTTTATCAAATTGACTATAATTGTTTTTAAGAATAAATACCAAATCCTGGTTGAAATTCAGAAGGGGGGATGTACAATATTTTAGCATATTTTAGTTTAAGCAATTCTAGATTTATATTAACCCCATCTACATAAACCACAGCTAAAACTCTTCCATACTTATCTTTATTTTCTTTATCATCAATATCTAAATAAACAGATTTTCCTAAACATTTGCTTTTCACAAAATCAGTAGCTTCTTTATATCCTGATTCTCCTCTTTCAGGAGTATCTACTCCAACAAGACGAATTCTACCAATTCCTGAAACATCCAAAGTATCTCCATCAACAACACGATCACAAAACCCTTTTACTTCATATTTAATTGAATTATTGTTCACATCTAAAAGATATGAGCTATCTGAATTACTACCATTATTATCAAAAAAATCTAAAGAATTATTAAAGTTAGCTAAGAACCCTATTGAAATAATTATGATAGCTATTATAATTATAAAAGATATAGTTTTTTTCAAAGAATTTTTCATGTTAGATTCCCCTCATTCTATCTCTATAATATATCTGTTTTTATCAAACATGACAGAAAGAATTTTTTATTATTCATAATTTTATAGGATGTGATAAAATAATTATAATTATTAGATTGATTAGTAAAATATAAGTTGTTGAACTACATAACTAAATAAGATTTTTAATAATAATATAGATTTTTATAAATATTTTATAAATGCTATGTTTTATGAGACAATAGATAAATACAAGCTTATTGAATTAAGGTTAAATACAAGCTTATTGAATTAGGTTTTCAGTGATTTTGATGAAAAATAAATTAATAAAAAATTCCATAGAATATACTATTGAAAAACATCCAAAAATTAAAGGTTTGCAGATAATTAAAGGAAAAAATAATTTCCCTATTAGCTGGTTGAATCAACAAGGGTACTGTGAATACAGTTTATACTTACAATATTTTAAAGGGATTAAAACAGCTCCAACCCAGGCCATGATAATAGGAACAGCGGAACATCAAAAATTAGAAGACAAATTTAAAGAAGATGCAGTTCCAACTACTTTTAATGAAGTTCTTGAAACTTCAAAAGAAGAAGCAGCTATTTCAAGAGAAATGTTTGTAATAGCTCCAAGTTTAGGAATAAGAGGCTTTATTGATGAAATTTGGATGACTCCTGATGAATTTGTTATAATTGATGATAAACCTGGAAGAATACCCTATCCTTCAACTATCAATCAAGTATTAGCATATTGTTTAGGTTTTAAAAATATGCTAAACGATGACAAACGAAAAATTAAAGGAGCATTGCGAGAAAGAGGTACAAACAACCTTTTTTGGATTGAAGAATTCGATGAAGATAATGAGAATAGAATAAATTTTTTGATTAATAGGATGCAAGGATTATTTGAAGGGTCCAAACCTTTTATTCCAACAAAAAATAAGAATAAATGTATTAAATGTAGATTTCAAAGCTATTGTGAACATTTTTAGTTCGTGACACCATTAAAAAATTACTTAATCTTCATAATCTTTTCTAAATATTCAATGAACTTTTTACTTATTAATTTTTTCTATAATCTCATTTGTAATTGAATTATTATCTTTAGAAAAAGAATTATCTAGTTTGAAACCAGAAATAACAATAAATAATATACAAAGAAACAATAGGGACTTTTTAGAATTTTTAAGAGAAATTATCGGCTTAACTAGAGATGAAGATCCTAAAAAATCATTGAAAATCGATTTACAAAGTTTATAATAGCTAATGAACAATATAATGAAAAACAGATTGAATTTTTAATACTTTTAAAAAAGGTTTTTGCAGAGATAAAACATATAGAAATGAGGGATTTGATTGAGCTCCATTTGAAGATGAAGATGTTTTATCTGTCTTTATTGAAAATGACTTAGTTAGTATAATTGAGAAGTGTAATCGGATTAGATGTGTTAACTTTAATAACTTTTTCTGGAATGGATTTATTTTTAATTTATAGTTAAATATTTAAATCATTTCGGAAGTTCTGGAAGTTTCCTAAGTCTTCTGTTATCTGTTCTTTAGTTTCTAGGTACTTGATAGTTCGTTCATTTTCTTTTATTAATTTTCTATATTTTAACAACTCTAATCCTATCCTTTCACTATTAAAAAGTCTTTGAACTTGGTCTTTTTGTAATTTGTTTTTTGCTTGGAAATATTCAAGTGGTATTTTAGTCTCATCAAAGGGGTAAAATTCTATAGCTTCTTCTAAGGTATCATGTCTGTAATGACCATAATCTTTGGTATTAAAAAGTCTAATATTGGAATCTTTACTTCTTTCTTTTAGTTTTTTTGCTACATCTGGAGGAAATTTAGTTTTGGTATGATTATCACCCATAATATCAAAACCATAATTATAAACTAAAATATCATTAGCTTTAGTCACATTTGTTCCTCTTGTTGTTTTTCCTCTTTGAGTATTACATGAATAAGTAAATGATTCATTTAGAATATCTAATTCAAGAATTGATATCATTAATTCCCTTAAATTACCATTTAATCCAGAATGAGTTTTACCATCAAAGTCAAAAACAAATGAAGTAATGTTGTTAGTATGATAAAAATCTATAAGATCTTTAATCAATATCTCAGGCATTTTAGATGGGATTATACCTAATATTGCTTTATTGTTCAGACGATTAATTGAATCAATACATCTTTGCATAAAATCAGTATATTTCTCATATTCTTTAAATGCATCACTACCTGGATTGAAAAATGAGTCTAATAATGGTAATGGGGTTGCATCTGATTTGTTATATGCAATATTTGTTACTATATTAATTCCTTTTTCTTCAGGTAGAGTTTTATCTATTAATTTTATAAAGCAAAAATTAATTTCATCCTTTGATGTTTTATTAAATGAAGTGTTTAATTTTTTATAAATATCTTCTGTATTTCTTTTTCCATTTGTTAATTCATGGAGTTGATTACTTTTGAATTCTTTAAAAATTTCATTAACTCCTTTAACTGAAGGTGATATTAGGGTATCTTTTCTTAATTTTGTCATATCAAATGATTTAATTGGAGTTTGAACAGTTTTATTATTAATCCTTAGTTTTTCAGATTTAATAAAAAGTTCTTCATCAATATTTTGTTTAAAAACTTTAATTTTAGCCATTTTTTAACTCCATTAAAATATCATTTGAAACATAGAACTTAGAATTTTCAATATCTGAAATAATAAAATTTATATCATTTTCATTAAATATATTCTTGCTTTTTAAAAGTTTTATTAATCCAATTGATCCAGATAGATTTAAATTCAATTTTTTTGCAATATTTCTGGCTTTTTTATCATCAATAACACATAAATAGTTTTTTGAATTTTTTTGACATAGTTTTCCAAGAGCTATTATGCTTAATTCCCCTTCATGCAAACTTGGATATCTTTTAGATAATTCACTTAGCTCTTCTGAAATATCTTTTTTTATTAGATTTATTTTTTGATTTTCAATATAATGTTTCAATAAATTATTATTCAACCAATAAGTAGTTTCATGATAATATTCATTATAAACTTCCTGACTTATACTAATATTTTTACCTAATCTACATAAATAATCAATACATTCACGGCTCCCTATAAAATCAACAAAGAGGATTATTGGAGAAGTGTCAAACAAGTTCATCAAATCAACAACTCCATAGGTATTTTTTTCTCTTTTAATAATTCTAAAAATTTATCTAAAGGCATATCAGCTATTTTGCTCGCTTTAGCAACACTAACTTTTCCTTTTTCATATAAACTTAATCCTAATCGCTGTCTTTTCTTTTCAATTTTATTTTTTACAAGGGATTCTTCTGTCATTTCAGGATATGAAAAATAAGTCAAAGCTAAAGCTTCATCAGTTGTTAAACCATCAAATAAATCTTTCATATCTCCTAATAATTCCGTGTCTAATTCTTTGGTATTAGTTTTGTTTAGTATTTCCGTACCATTGTTTCCTAAGGAATATTTGAAAAAATCTTTATTTCTTGATGTGTTTTCTAGTTTTATCAATCCTATCTGTGACATATCTTCTAAGTAGCGACTAACAACATCACTATTAGGCCCATAATTATCTCCCTCAAATTTAAATACTTCATTTAATTGAGGAATATTATTAGCTATGAAGAATAACTCTTTCATAAGTATGGTTTTACCCACAATTGGTTTTTGATTAAGGCTGTTTAGAAGAAATAAGATATATTTTTTACCTATATTTTCCTTTATGTTTTCTAATATCCTTTCTTTGATTCTTTTCTCCATAACAATTCCTCATATAATTATATAAAAATTTATATATTTAGTATTGTATTAATTAACATTGTATTAAATTTTTATATCATTTTAACACTTTAAGTTTTATTTTATACTTTATTCAGTCTTACTTTATAATTTTATGTTGAAAAAGATATATAAGTATAGTTATAGAGCTTTTTAAAAGTATTTTTTATTATTATTCATTATTAGATTATGACCATTTTATTTAATGATATTTTTGTAATAAGGGTATGTTAACAACTCTTTTAAAGATCATACATGGTCTGTTAGTCCTATAGACATCATTGGAGTTATTTTATCATATTTTTCCATGCATTGTTTCTTATTTTCTTCAAATTCTTTTTTTTAAGTGAATGATGCGTTTTTATGAAATTATAGGATGATTTATACAGATTAAAGTTTTTTTGTAGCCATTTATCTTTTTTGGAGTATGATATTGTTTTTCGAGTTAATCTTTTGTTGTCTTGTATTAGATTTAGATTTTGACGTTCAATTAGTGTTGTTGAAATGTTTGAATTGTCTATTTCTTCTATTTTTCCGAAAATGATTTTTTTTCTTCACACTTTTTAACTTTCCGCTTTTTTTTGTTTTAATTACTTGTGCATATTTTAATTCCTTAAAAAGTTTTAAAATTAGCTTTTGAAGCATTCCATTTTTTATTATTGGGTGTGGTTGTATACTTTCACTGTATTTTTTTATTAATGAATTTTTATAGAATTCTCTTCCATCTGTAACGAACAATGGTAGATTATTTTTTCCAGTGCCATTGGATGTTTGTTTTATAACTTCATCCGATGATTTTTGGACCATATCTCCAATATGGGTTGCTAAAATTATTTTATGTTTGGGATCAAAACTTAACCAGACCCATCTTTCTTCTTCTGATTTGCAGCCCATTTTCGGAAACGTTTTTTTTTAACAAAAGTCCATAATTCGTCAAGTTCCACTTTATCCACATTTAAATCTTTCATCAAAACTTTATTAACTTTTTCACTATGATCTGCTGCAATACTCAACCATCGCCGAACAGTATCTAATTTAACTTCTAAAATTTCTGCAGTTCCTCTTAAAGTCGTTCCTTTGAGAATCATTTTTAAAGCTAAAAACATAATATTTTCATCGGTTCTTAAATCATGCAAAATAGTATTAGAATTAGAAGTAAAACTCTTATTACAAGTTTTACAGTGAAATTGATGAACTTTACCATTTTTTGTCATATAAGTTCCATTCCCAATAACGTTTTCATTATTTATCTTACCATAATCCTCGCATCTTTTATTTGGACAAGGAACATTTGTAAATTTAGGTTTAGGACCTCTTTTACCCATAAATAATCACCAAAAACAAAACTAATTATATTTGTCATAATTATTTACATATATTCTACTATATAAATATATCATTAAATAAAAGGGTCATCATCCAAATTTACACTCTCCAAATAACATAATCTATATATACTTCTTTTTCTAAATAGTTATATAAGGTTATAAAAAAGTGATTATGAAAAGTGGAATATGAAACAACTTTTAATGTTAGTAAATATACATCTCTAAATTCAATAGTATTAATTTTGATTTTATATTAATTTATATCCTTTTAAATCATTTTTTCTAGTTTTAATAATATTTCAATGAAATTTAAATATTTTATTATTTTAATTATTTTAAATTTTGCTATATTTTAATATTATTTCAATAAATAATCTG
This sequence comes from Methanobrevibacter cuticularis, assembly GCF_001639285.1. Lineage (GTDB taxonomy): Archaea > Methanobacteriota > Methanobacteria > Methanobacteriales > Methanobacteriaceae > Methanobaculum > Methanobaculum cuticulare. Next base: position 9,502 of record NZ_LWMW01000086.1, read on the forward strand.
TTATATAATTGTTAAGAATTTTTTTAAGAGTTTCGAAGAATTCTAATAAACATTCAAGCATTATATCTATTTTCATATTATATTAAAGTTTTATAATAAAAAGAATATTTTAAAAGCATATCATAAAAAACATTTAAAGATATAATATACTAGAATTATATCATAACAAAACATTTTTAAAATATTAAGGAAACGATTACCATGGAACAAATATCATTTGATGATTTAAAAATATCTAAAGAAATTAAACAAGCAGTAAAAGACATGGGATTTGAAGAACCAACTCCTATTCAATCTTTAACAATACCTGAAGCATTACAAGGAAAGGACATTATTGGACAAGCACAAACTGGAACAGGAAAAACTGTGGCTTTTGGGATTCCTGTATTAGAAAGCATATTTGTGAAAGATAATTCTCCTCAAGCTATTATTATATGTCCTACTCGTGAATTAAGTATTCAAGTAGCTGAAGAATTAGGAAAATTATCTAATCACATGAGGAAATTACATATTCTCCCAGTTTATGGAGGACAACCTATTGGAAGACAGCTAAGATCTTTAAAAAAGGGCGTTCATATAATCATAGGTACTCCTGGACGTTTGTTAGACCATATCCAAAGAGGTACATTGGATTTATCTGGAATTGAAATAGCTGTTTTAGATGAAGCAGACGAAATGCTTGATATGGGTTTTAGAGAAGATATTGAAAAAATATTAAGAAAAACCCCTAAAAAAAGACAGACATTACTATTCTCTGCAACAATGCCAAATACCATAAAAAAATTAACTCATAACTATCAAAATAATCCTAAACATCTAAGAGTAGCTCAGCATCTCATAACAGTTCCTGAAATAGAGCAATTTTATTTTGAAGCAAGAGAAAAAATGAAATTAGAAACTTTGTCTAGGTTGATGGACACTTATGATATAAACTTGGCTTTGGTATTTTGTAATACAAAAAGAAGAGTTGATAGGTTAGTTAGGGATCTAAAAAGTAGAGGTTACAGTGTTGATGGTATTCATGGAGATTTAAGCCAAAAACAAAGAGATAATGTCATGAATAAGTTCAGAAAAGGTAGAATTGACATTTTAGTTGCTACTGATGTTGCAGCTAGAGGAATTGATGTTCCTGATGTAGAAGCCGTCTTTAATTATGATGTTCCTAATGATAACGAATATTATGTACATCGAATTGGGAGAACTGGAAGGGCTGGAAAAACAGGTTATGCTTTTACATTTGTTGCAGGAAAAGAAATATATAAATTAAGAGATATTCAAAAATACACTAAATCAAAAATCAAACAACAAAAAATCCCTTCAATAGATGATATTAAAGAAATGAAAGTTAACATACTTCTAAATAAAATTAAACAAGTAATTGAAAATGATAATCTAGATAAGGATATTCATATGATTGAATCTTTAGTTGAAGTAGGTTACAATTCAATTGATATAGCTGCAGCTCTTTTAAAAATGAATAAAGAACAATAATAGATCATAAGTTAAGTATTAAAGATATTTTAGATAACAATCAAAAAAATCTAATTATGGATAAAATATTTTACTAATATTTTTAAATCTAAAATATTATACTTAATACTATATTCATATTCAAGAAAAAATTTATAATATACTCAATATCTTCTTTTTTTATAATATTATTTATGAGCATCTACAATATTGTATTTAATATCCTCATCTTCTAAGTCTTTTATAAGGACTTTATTCATATTTCCTACAGCTAGTATTAAGACATTTAAACCTTTTTTTGTAGCAGATATGGTTGAAGAAGCTACTGCAAGATCAATACTAATTGGCATGTCAAGTTTGTCAGCTACTGCACGAGCTACTGTCCCCATAACTCCAAACTTATCTATTTTTTCAATTCCCCATTTTTTAAAGCCAGATTGATATAAATTCTTTATTAATTCAAAATCAGCTTTTCGTGATCCTCCTTGATTTATTGTAGGAAGAGTTACTATAATAACTTGTCCTATTTCTAATTCAATCATCCCTGTTAAAGAGGTCAAAGCAACATCTTCTCCTTTTTTTGCATCACATAAAACATCAGCACATGCATCTTGTTGAGTCTTGCTTGCATACAATATTCCATCTTCCATAAATAACCCAACTTTTACTCCTTTTTTTAAATCTTCTTTGGCTATTGCAGGCCATACCGATTTATAATAATTCATGGTTTCTAAAACATTATCAGAATATTTTCTAAGAGTAATAGCATCTTTTTTAACTTTAGCTATTCCTTTTTGGGTTATTTTGTAAGGTGACCTACCATCCTTTGAAGTTATAAGTTCATCATCTATTAAAGATTTTATATTTTCAGATACTGCTTGAACCGTTATTCCAAGACGTTCAGCTATGTCTTTTTGACGTAGGTGTGGCTCTTGTTTCGATATTTCACTCAATATCTGAAAATGAGTCATCGCTCCTCTTTTTTTGAATATTTTCATTTTTTCCCTCAATAATAGTTAAATATTGGTCATTAATATATTTTTATCATCAAGATTATAAAATCGAATTAATAATACCAATCATACAACATCAACTAATAATACCAATCATACAACATCAACTAATAATACCAATCATACAACATCAACTAATAATACCAATCATACAACATCAACTAATAATACCAATCATACAACATCAACTAATAATACCAATCACACAACATCAACTAATAATACCAATCACAGAACATCAACTAATAATACCAATCACAGAACATCAACTAATAATACCAATCACACAACATCAACTAATAATACCAATCACACAACATCAACTAAAGATCAGTATAAATTATCTACTATAAAAATCATTAACTCTTATTGTGTCATCTAAAAATGGTGTTGAAACTTCTTGAAGAGTGGTATTTTCAGTAGCTACTATAGAATGTCTAATTCCTGGTTCAATTCGTATTGTATCATTTTTACCAAAATATTCTTTTTTATCTTCAAATTCAATGTAACCTGCACCATTAGTTATATACATTGTTTCATCTTTGTTTTCATGATAATGGAAAGAAGTTTGATAACCTTCTTTTATGAACAATTCTTTTGTAAGGTATTTATCAGTATATATTAATACTTTTTCATAGCCCCAAGGTTTATCGGTTCTGTTTTCATACTCTTTTTGAATCAATTCTAATTCTTTGTTAGTATCAATTGCCATCCAAAATAAACCGTCTTCTTTATAATAAGTTAATTTATTTTCCCTAGCCATTATAGGAAATAGAGTTTTTTCAATGTCCCCATTTTCAAATTCACCGAAATTTATTGTTCCCTTAGAAAAATAAACTCCTCCATTGATATAGTAATCTAGTAAAGGTTTTTCTTTAAAAGAAACTAATCTATCACCATTAATCTCAACTATTCCATAAGGAGATTGCATTTGAGTTATAAAGATGGAAAAAGGATAATTGGATTGTTCTCCCTGAGAGATCATTTTTTTAATATTTAAATCAGATACAACATCCCCATTTCTTATTATGCATTGTTTTTCACCGCCTAACTTATCCATACCTAAGCGAATAGCATTAAGAGTTCCCAATGGCTCATCTTCAATTACATAATGTAGTTTAATTCCTTCATATCTTCCTTTTCCTCCCCCATATCTTTCTTCTATTTTTTCACTTAAGAATCCAGTTAATAGGTAAACTTCTTTGATACCTGCATTTTTAAAGTCAAGTAATTGTTTATCCATTATTGTATAATTATCTTTTATTTCAACAAGAGGCTTAGGAATTTTTTCAGTCATTGGTTTTAATCTTTTTCCAAATCCTCCACTAAGTATCATTCCTACAGTTTCTGTCACTCAATCACCTACTTTTTATGAATTATTATTATTACTATTACTACTATTACTATTATTATTAGATATTATAAAAATTTTTAATGATTTTAATCAACATCTTATGTTAATACTAAAATCAAGTATAATTATTAAATGGTAATAAAATTAACTATATATTTTATCTTTTAAATATATTTGTATTAAGAAAGTGATGGTTCTACTTTAGTTAGACTTTTAGTATTTATATTCATTAAAAAAGTTTGTGCATTTTTCTTTAAAGCAATAGTTTTTATTTTTTTAAATATAGAAAAACGAAGTTTTTATTTATTTGAAAGATTAAATTTAATTTATGATTATATCTCATAGGATATTTGATATATCTCATTAACATTTGATTTTAAATTTAATAATTATAATAGAGAAGAGTATTATGAAAGCACTGATCACCGGAATTACTGGACAAGATGGTTCATATCTTGCAGAATTTTTATTGAAAAAAGGTTATGATGTTCATGGAATAATTAGAAGGAGTTCTTCATTCAATACAGGAAGAATTGAGCATTTATATATGGACAAGTATATAGAAGATATGGGCAATTCTCCAAGGATTAAGCTCCATTACGGAGATATGACAGATTCTACAAATGTTATATCACTTATTCAAGGAATTGAGCCAGATGAAATTTATAACCTTGCAGCACAATCCCATGTTAAAGTTTCTTTTGAAACTCCAGAATACACTGCAAATTCCGATGCACTTGGAGTTTTACGAGTATTAGAAGCCATGAGACTTTTGAAGTTAGATAACACCAAATTTTACCAAGCCTCTACTTCTGAATTATATGGACTAGTACAAGAAACACCACAAACAGAATCAACCCCATTTTACCCAAGAAGCCCCTATGGAGTTGCTAAATTGTATGGTTATTGGATAACAAAAAACTACAGAGAAGCATATGATTTATTTGCAGCAAATGGAATTCTGTTTAATCATGAATCTCCTAGAAGAGGAGAATCTTTTGTTACAAGAAAAATAACTTTAGCAGTAGCTAGAATTTCACAAGGTATCCAAAAAAAGTTATATTTAGGAAATTTAGATGCTTTAAGAGATTGGGGTCATGCAAAAGATTATGTTGAATGTATGTGGAAAATACTCCAATATAAAAAAGCAGATGATTTTGTAGTAGCTACTGGAGAGATGCATACTGTAAGAGAATTTGCTAGTTTAGCTTTTAAAGAAGTAGGAATAGACTTGATTTGGGAAGGTACTGGTATTAATGAAAAAGGTATTAATTCTGAAACAGGAAAAGTATTAATTGAAATTGATCCTGAATATTTCAGACCCACTGAAGTTGATTTATTGCTAGGAGATTCTTCAAAAGCTGAAAAATTACTTAATTGGAAACCAAAAATATCATTTGAGCAACTAGTAAAAAAAATGGTTGAAAGCGATTTAAAAATTGTAAAAGAAAAATGATTTTTTTAATAATTAAAGAATGTTAATAATAAAACAATAGTAATGACAAAACAATACTAGTGTTAAGACAATTTAATTTTTTCTATAATTTTATTAATATAGATTTTATAGAGTAAGATTAAATAAAAGGCTTAAGATTGAATTAAGAAGATAAAATACTTTTTAATAATTTTGTTGAAAAATATAAATAAATTAATATTTAAATTGTCTTAACAATAGGAGAGATGCTCATTTTTCAAGGTAGCTTAAAAGTCAAGAATAAGGAAATCCCAAGAATCATATTAGGTTTTGCTCCATTTACAGGAGAAAGCTATTTTGGACATAGATCTAGATTATATCAATTAGATTTGCATGCTAAACCAGAAGAAATAGCTAATATCATAAAAAAGGCAAATGATATTGGAATCAATGCAATTAATTTAATAAATGATAGCTATTTATTAGAAGCCTTTGGACAATTTGAGGCATTTAAAGAGTCTGAACTATTTGAAGAAACTAATTTACAAGAAAACAGAATGGAAGTAATAGCTACCATTGGAAAATCCAATGTGAATTATGTTTTCCCTGACTTTGAAAAAGCTAAAGAGGCTAATTGGAAAGAAGATATAAAACTTTTATCTAAATTCAACACTCCAATAATGCTTATTGATGAATTTATAACAGATAGCTATGATTGGGAGTTATTAGAAAATATCTTATCTGAAATCAAAAAACAAGGTTCACTAGCAGGATTAATAACATCATTTCCTTTTAAAACAACAAAAAAGCTATTAGATTCACCAATTTTAAAAATGTTCGATTTTTACATGGTTCCAGTTAATAAGTTAGGGTACATGATGGATTCAGAATCTTTCATGGATAAAGAAAGAAAAGAATTAGCTAGATTATTAAATAAAATTGATAAAAAGATAATTGTTAATAAGATATTAGCCTGTGGAATTCAACAACCAGAAGAAGCCTTTAAATTCTTAAAAACATTAGATTATGTCGATATGGTGACATTTGGTGTAGCTAATACAAAAGAACTTGAATTAGATTTTAAAATTCTGACTGAGCTTTAATTTTTCCTATAATTAAATATTAAAATTTCTACTTTTGTCTTAAATGTCTTTTTTTGGAAATTAGTATTATTTTAGTTATAATTTTTAGGCTTTCTAGAAACCCTTTTAATATTAAATATTAAATATTAAATATTTTTATAAAAAATATATTATTAAAAAATGCTTTAGTTTGAAATTAAAGAACAAAATTCACAAACTAGCTTCACAAAGTAAAAATTTAAAGTGTAAAAAATGAGGGTTTCTACAAATTCAGTTTTTATTATTTTTTAAAGTTTTTTGGAAATTAGTATTCTTTTATTTATAGTTTTTATTATTTTAAAAATTTGTTATTAAATAAAAATTAATAAAAGCAAGGTTTAGGGCTAATTATCTCTTCTTTCTTTGATTAATTTTAAAAATTCTATAGAATCTTCGGCTTCTTTTAATTCCCATGATTTAATAACAGGTATGCCTTTTATTGATTCTTTAATTTTATTCTTATTAATTATAAAAAATGATTCTGATTCTGTAATTAATGAAAGATCTTTTAAACTAACAGCTATTTTTTGCAATGTTTTAGTACTTCTATTTTTCTCTAAACTAGCTATTAATGGAGATTCATTTTGAAATTTAGGATCTAACGAAGAGTTAGTTTGAAATTTAGATTTGGGATTAGGGAGATTAATTGAATTGGGATTATTCAATTTAGCTAAAGCATCAAATGGTGTTTTTTTGGTTGTAATAACTCCAAATCCTAAGTTAGCTAAATCCCTTGTTTTTTCACCATCTTCATTATTAGAAGGAATGTTTACTCCATTTGAATCTCTTGGCTTTTCTACTTCGTTTGGAACTTCAAATAAATTAACATCTATTGTTATTTTCATGTTTAAAATGTCTTCTAACAACATAGCAGTTTCACAATTAGCTTTAACCAAACCATTTTCGTATTTATATATTGTTTCACGGGAAACATGAGCTAAATCTGCCAATTCTTTTAAGGATAGGGAGTAGTCTTCTCTGTATTCTTTTAAAATGTCTCCATTAATATTAACATAATATCCTCCTCTATCAGCTAAGATTTCAGGATATTCTTCATAAAGCACCATATTTTTAAAAGTTTCAATTCCAATAGCTGGAAGACCATGTCTTTCATAGACAACATCTTCTTCTAACTCTTGATTTTTTGATTTAACGCCTATAATCAATGGAGATGCTAAAAATGTGCTAGCTACTTTTCTTATTTCCTGAACATTGGATTCATTCATACTATCAATATTAACCAAGACTTTTAATAAAATTAAAAGCAATTTTTTTCGAGCAGCCATATCAAAACAACTTTGATGATAAACTTCTGAAGTTTCAAAACCTTCTCTGGCCAATACCTGATTTATTTCTTTTATAATTTGAATCCTATTCTGTGTTTCCACAGGAACACCTCATTTAAGACCATAATTAAGTGGATCTTTTTTAATAACCAACATTACATTGTGTTTGCTTTTTATATAATATAAATCTAGTTATTAATTGATAAAATTTTTTCTTTTTTTAATGCTTTTTTTTCTGATTTTTTCTGATTTATATTGTTTTATTATTATTATATCAAATTTTAATATTTCTATATCATTTTTGTGGATATTTATTTTATTTAATAAAAAATTTATCTACTGATAACATTTTTGACATAAAATAAAAAATTATTTTAATGTTAAATATAATATATACTGTTGTTTATATTCAAAAATTCTTTTTACATTTTAATTAATATAATAATATTTTATAATATTAGAATGATAATTTTTAATTATAGGTGGTAAAATAATAATTAGGGTAATATTTGTGTAATTGATTATAGATGTATGAATATTAATTAGGGTAATATTTGTGTAATTGATTATAGATGTATGAATATTAATTAGGGTAATATTTGAGTAATTGATTATAGATGTATGAATATTAATTAGAGTAATAATTTTTATTTATATAATAATGACAATTAGAATAATAATTATAATTTTCTAATGCATGAAAACATTTGTTTTATTTGATTCAACTAGTTATTTAAATGGAGAATATTCAATAATGATTATAAAAACATTATCAAAAGAACTTAATATCAAAGATTGGCAGATTGAAGCAACTATAGATTTAATTGATCAGGGTAATACAATACCTTTTATAGCTAGGTATAGAAAAGAAGTTACTGGTTCATTAGACGATGAAATACTTAGAAAATTTGAAACTAGGTTAAACTATCTTCGAAACTTGGAAGAAAGAAAGAAAGCTGTGATTGAAAGTATTGATAGTCAGGGAAAGCTAACTGATGAATTAAGGAAAGCTATTGAGAATGCTGAAACTTTAGTATTAGTTGAAGATATTTACAGACCATATAAACCTAAAAAGAGAACAAGAGCTACAATAGCTAAAGAAAAAGGACTTGAAGGGCTTGCAAATATTATTCTATTACAAGAGACCGATGTGCCTATTGAAGAAATAGCTAAAAACTATCTTTCTCAAGAAAAAGAAGTTAATACGATAGAAGAGGCTATAGCTGGAGCTCAAGATATAATAGCTGAAATTATATCAGATGATGCAGAATTTAGAAATTTAATTAGAAAAATAACTTTCAATGAAGGAAAGTTAGATATAATTACTAAAGATAAAGAATTAAGTTCTGAATATGAGATGTACTATGACTATAACGAACAAGTATCTAAAATAGCTATTCATAGGATATTAGCTATTAATCGTGGAGAAAAAGAAAAAATACTGAAAGTTAAAGTTATAGCTCCTGAAGATGAGATTACTGATTATTTAATTCGTCACACACTAATTAATTATTCTACTGATAGAAATAAAAAAGAATATAATGAATTTACTCGCCCTATTATTGAAGAAGCTATCTTAGACTCTTATAAAAGATTAATAGCTCCTTCAATTGAAAGAGAAATTAGAAATTATTTAACTGAGAAGGCAGAAGACAAATCTATTGAAGTATTTTCTAAAAACTTGCAACAATTGTTGATGCAAGGACCTATTTTAAACAAAGTTGTTTTAGGTTGGGATCCTGCATTTAGAACGGGGTGTAAATTAGCTATTGTAGATGGAATTGGAAAAGTCTTAGCTACTGATGTTGTTTTTCCAACAGAACCTCAAAATAAAATTCAAGAGACTAAAAAAACTATTTTGACCATGATAAAAGAGTATAATATTGATATTATAGCTTTAGGTAATGGAACAGCTTCTAGAGAGTCTGAATTAGTGATCAATGAAATTATTAAAGGAACAAAGGTTCAATATGTCATAGTGAATGAAGCAGGAGCTTCTGTTTATTCAGCTAGTAAATTAGCAACTGAAGAATTTCCAGATTTTGATGTTGGTCAAAGGAGTGCTGCTTCAATAGCTAGGAGATTACAAGATCCCTTGGCTGAACTTGTAAAAATTGATCCAAAATCCATTGGAGTAGGACAATACCAACATGACATGAATCAGAAGAAATTGACTGAATCTTTAAAGAATGTGGTTGAAAAAGTAGTTAATAATGTAGGAGTGGATATCAACACAGCTTCAGTACCACTTCTTAGCTATGTTGCTGGAATAAGCTCAGCTATTGCTAAAAACATTGTAAAGTACAGAGAAAATGAAAATGTTTTCACAAACAGAAAAGAGATTTTAAAAGTACCCAAACTTGGCCCAAAGACATTTGAACAATGTGCAGGATTTTTAAAAGTTTACAATTCTGATAATTTGTTAGATATCACTACAATCCATCCGGAATCATATAATATTACATTAAAATTATTAGATAAGTTAAATTACACTTTAAATGATCTTGAGTCTAATATATCTTTTGAAAATTTGGATTATAAAAAATTATCTGATGAGTTAAATATTGGAGAAATTACTTTAGGTGATATTGTAAATGAACTTCAAAAACCAGGAAGAGATCCTCGAGAAGAGATGCCACAACCAATACTTAGAAACGACGCATTAGAAATAGAAGACCTTAAAGAAGAAATGATACTTGAAGGAACTGTAAGAAATGTGGTTGATTTTGGAGCATTTGTAGATATTGGCGTTCATCAAGATGGATTAGTCCATATCTCACAATTAGTAGAAAATAAGTTCGTTAAACACCCTCTTGACATTGTGAGTGTTGGTGATATTGTGAATGTCAAAGTAATTGATGTTGATGTTGCTAAAAAGCGTATCCAATTATCAATGATACTTTGAACCGTCTTTAAAAATGGATAATTTGAATTGGGTAATATTAGGTCATATTTTTAGGAATTGGATATAATAGTTAATCTTTATTTTTATCCTTTTTTAAAATTTTAATTCATTATAACTTTCATAGTGCTTTTTATTCCTTTTTATTCCTTTTTATTAATTTTTATTAATTTTTATAGTATTTTTAAATATATTAATAGGCTTAACAATCAAAAATATTAAAAATATATATTTTAGATTATTTATTTATATACTTTTTAACTAATAACTATATTTTAGATATATACACTAAAATTATTATTTTTAAACTCAATATCTAGTACTATAATTAATGTTATTATTGAACACATAAATATTATTAATTATTAATTTTTAATAATATGCCTTTTATTTTTTAGTTTCTCTTAAAAAAAACTTTATATATATTTTAGTCTATTTTTAATAAAATCTGTCCTTTATTTTTAAAAATAAGAACATCTTATTGGCAATGAATAAAAAATCCTATAAAAAGCAGAAAATTTGCCCTTTTAATTAATTAAGCTATTTAAATAGCTATAATCACTTAAATAGTTTATATTATCCTTAAAATTATTACATCACTCTTATAATACATAATTTTGATAATTAAAGGAGATATAATAATGAATTGATCTATGATATATTGTAACTAATTACTTTTTCAATAGAAAAACAATATTTATTTTATTATCTTTCTAATATGGTCTTATTTTCTAAAATAGACTATAAATATCCTACTAATTTTTAAAATAAAAATCGTTAACTAATATTTAATAATAGCTATTATTAAGTTTTCTAATATCTTTTTATTAGCTTAAATAAGCTTATAATAGAACTATTTTTTTAAAATAAACCCAAACTTTTATATAAGATGCTAAATAAAAAGGTATTTTGTCTAGAATCTTAATTTACTAATAAAATTGATTATTTTGTAAATGATGTTCTGAGCATTGGGGGCATGAATATAAGATTTGATAAAAAATATCTAACTTTGTTTATATTTTGTATGGTTTGTTCTATATCCTTAGTTACAGCCGCACAAGATACTACACGGGCAGATAAAACAGAAATAGATAATAAGAGTGTTGATTTAAAAATAAATACTACTGGAAATAGAGTTGTTGAACTACAAAAATTCTTGAATAATACTTGTTATTATTCTGGAAATATTGATGGATCTTTTGGAAAATTCACTGAAGAAGCAGTGATAATGTTCCAAAGAGACAGCAATTTAAAAGAAGATGGTATCGTTGGAAATATAACACAATCTGTGATTGACAGATGGGATCTGAATACATCTTCATCACCTACTTATTCCTCAGATTCTAACTATAACAATGCTAATCCTGATAATAGAAATAGTAATTCTAGTAGTGATACTTATGCAGGAAATAGCTATTCTAACAGTTATAATTCAGGGATAACTAGCTATTATGGTAGTTCAGGTAAAGGTGTAGGAGATTGTTGGGATAACAGTGAAATGTTATATAAAAAATTGTCTAAAGATGGAAAAACTGTCAGGATAATCCAATATCCAACTAGTTTATCTTCAAACCATAGATCAGTTCAGATATATCAAAATGGTGCATGGATAGATTATAACTACAAAGGAAACGGTTATAAAAAAGTTTATTATGCAACCAAAAATAAATCTGGAGCTATAGTAATTAAATGATTTAAAACTATAGGATGATTAAATAGCCTAATCCGACTAATTGGCTATTTTAGTTCCAAATAAATTACACCCATAATTTTAAAATAACTTTTTCAAGTATTGACTTTTTTTATTCAATACTTTTTCTATTTTCTGATTCTTTGTTTTTTGATTGTTTCTTTCAGTATTTTTTTAATTTTTCAAACTTTTCATTAATTTTTATTTAATTTATTTCCTTTTCGTTTAATCCATCTTCTTCTCACTTAATATCTTCATTAATCAGTTTTATTTTTCTCAACTTTATTTATCTTATTTTATTTTAATATATTTTATTTCTTTATTTAATTAATTTTATTAACTTTTTCAAAATATTTTAAAGAATACTATTGGAATTAATATTAATAATTTTGATCTTGAATATCATGAATAATATTAATTTTTAAGAATTTATATAATATTAATAATATCAACAATATTAATCTTGAAAGTTGTGATTAATATTGATGTTAAATATTATGAAGATTATGAATTTTATTGATTAATAGCAAAATTGATTCAATATTTTAAAAAATGATAGCTATTTATAAAATTAAACTAAAATAATTAATTATCTATAAAATTAAACTAAAATAATTAATTATCAAAATAAATTAGTAGGAATTTTCATGCTTTACTTTGTAGGATTAGGATTGTTTGATTTAAAAGACATTTCTCTAAAGGGATTAGATGTATTAAAAAATGTAGATGTTGTCTATGCAGAATTCTTTACTTCAAGACTTTTTGGTTCTAATTTTCAAGCTATTGAAGAGTTAATTGGAAATGAAATAATTATATTAAATCGTGAAGAAGTAGAAGAAGAGAATGTGTTTTTAAAAGATGCATTAAATAAAAATGTGGCTTTAATATGTGGAGGAGATCCATTGATAGCTACCACGCATACTGATTTTTTACTAGAAGCCAAAAAGATGGGTATTGAAACGAAAGTTATCCATGGCTCTTCTATTCTATCTGCAGCTCCAGGAATATCTGGATTACAAGCTTATAAATTTGGAAAGGTTACTACAATTCCATTTCCAGACCATAATTTTTTTCCTCATTCTCCATATTTAGCAATAGCTGATAACTTAATTAATGATGCACATACTTTAGTTCTTCTAGATATTCAATATCATAAAGATAGATACATGACCATCAATCAAGGTTTGGAATACTTATTGGAGGTTAGAGATGATTTAATAGCTAAAAATAAAGAGGTAGTCATTGATGAGAAAACTTTAGCTATTGGAATAGCTAGGGTTGGATCTTATGATGTGATCGTTAAAGCAGGATCAATTGAAGAGTTGATTGAATATGATTTTGGAGGCCCTCTTCATTGTATAGTTATTCCTTCTAAATTACATATTGTTGAAGCAGAATATCTAGTTGAAATAGCTAATGGACCAAAACATATCTTAGATAATGTTTAATTGATGGTGCTGTTAATATTATTATGATAAAAATTATTTCTAAAATTTGTCTTTATTTTGATGTGAGGTGTTATAGTGGAAGAAAATGGAGACTTGTATAAACATGATTTAAGCTGTCCAAAATGCAATAAGAAAACTCTAAAAAGAACATTGGGTAATAGCTATTTTGGATGTACTTTTACAATTTGTGAAGATTTTTTCAACTGTGATTACTATAAAATTGAAGAGATTAAGTCTTTAGCTATTGAAGCCAATGATGAAAGAATGAAAAGAGAAGAGGACTGGTACACTCAAAGGATTCAGCTATTTTTAGAAAGAGATAAAAAGAAAATTAAGGAAGAATTCATTAGAAAAGAGATGGATAGAATGAGAGGAGGATACTAAATATTCTGGGATGAAATATTCATTTATATAATCTAAATAGTTTATTTTATATATTTTAAAATTATAAAGTGTAATAGTGTTACTAATGAGAATAAAATTAACTAATAATCATAAAAGACTGTTACTAACTAAAAATAAGTTGAAAATATCTAAAATAACTTATTTGGGTTATAAAATTACCATTAATGAAGACTACATCTTTGTTGACAGAATTGATACTTCTAATAATGATTTTTTAGCTTATAATCTTAATGATATGGCTATTACAGAAGAGAATATTAAACAATTTGATTTAAAAGCTTTAAATGAAGCTTTAAACGATTTAAATCTTAATAAAATTAATACAAGAGTTATTAATAGATTTATTAATTCATTAGTTTATTTTTTAGCTTCAATCATACTAAAAAGAAGCAAAACTCAACTTCCTTTATCTAGTAATAGATAAGATAGTAATAGATAAGATGATAGTAGATAAGATAGTAAAGATAAGATGAGAATAGATAAGATGAGAGTAGATAAGATAGTAATAGATAAGATGAGAGTAGATAAGATAGTAATAGATAATATAGTAAAGATAAGATGATAGAAATATTTTTCAATACCCTTTATAATCTCATCACATTTTTAAATATTTTTTAATCAATATTTAGGACGTTTTTATAATATAGAATAAAGATTTTTGCCTTTTTAAGACATTTCTAAGAACCTAATCTTCTTTTCCAAGTATTTTATTAAATTCTTTTTTTTCTAAAATAAAATAGCTAATATCTCTTGAACATCTTTTTTAAATTTGAACATATATCTTGTTAAAAATCTTCAGTAATATCTTTAATTAGAAATATAACAATTTTACTATCTATTTTTACATTTCCATAAATAAAATCATTAATATCTTTCTATTTAGAATATAACATTTTTAAATCCTAACGATTTAAATATACTATTAATATATTTAATATTAATTAATATTAATTAACATTGTTTTAATATTTATTTCATTATCCTTCACAATAAAAAAATGGAGGATTAAGGGAATAAATACTGCATTTGGGAGAATATATTTCAGCTAAAATTTTATCCAAAAATGATTATAATCATGTGAAAAACTCTCATTTCATTTCTACTGTTGAAAAAGAAAGGATTATAATTGGATGACGAAAAATACTATTTAATGGAGCGTTAGAAGAGTTAGATAATGTTGATTTTTTATTAAAAAGTGGCAGTGTCAAAAACCTTACTGATTTGAATGTTTCATTATAACTGACATATATCAGTAGAGTTTTTGGCACTGCCTAAAAATGAAAAATTTAACCTTGCTGTGGCACATTCTTATTATGCAGTTTTTTATGCAACAAAACAGTAAATCTATTAATTTATCTGTAACAATAATGAGAATAAAAATATTTATATAATATGATGTATAAATGTATAAGTGTAAAGGTACTCAGAAGGTGTAAATATGAATATAATAAAAACAACAATTAAAATAGATGATAATTTATTAAAAAGTGTTAAAAAGATAGCAATAGATAAAAATGAAACACAAAACAATTTAATGAATGAATACATTAGAAAAGGAGTTAACAACGAGTTAAAACCAAAAAAACAAGAAAATTTAGAAATTATATCTGGATTAGGAACAGCACCAGAACCATTTGATAGTGTAAAAGAACTAAAAAAGGTAGAAAATGGCGAATAAATTAATATTCATAGATTCTAACTTTATTGTTGGTTTAACTGTTGATAATGATAAATGGCATGAGAAAGCGAATGAACTAATACCCTATATTAATAAAAAAGTGAAAGTAACTTGTTTATCAGCGGTATTTGAATCTATAACTCTAATAAATAAGAAAGTTGGAGTAGATATAGCTAAAACTGTTTATGAATATATAATGGACAATTTTATCATAATAACTGAAGATAGATCACTATGTGATAAATCAATAAAAACACTTGTTAAATATCATAAACTATCACTTGCAGATAGTACGATAGTTGAAATAATGAAAGAAATGAATATTATTGAATTAATCAGTTTTGACGATGATTTTGATAGAGTAAATGGTATTATCAGAATACACAATAAAAAGAATTTATAATTTTAATAAATTAACAAATAAAATTATCAAATCTTGAAAATAATGAATACAATGAAAAACTTGAAAAATTAACCAACTTTAAACACAATATTAATAGAATGGAATTAAACAAACATTTGTATTCCAAATAAATTTTATTTCAATTTTTTCATCATATTACTGTCATTTATAAGAGATTGTATTTGTGTGATTACAACTTTATTTAATCATGCAATTCTTTCACTTTGATGAATTTCTTCTCTAACTAAAAGTACATTAATTCCTTCCATATTTGAAAGTACAATTAGTTGTTCTATTGTCGCATGATCACGAATATTGCCTTTTTTATCAGGATTTGCTTCTCGCCATTGTTTAGCAGATTCAATTTTAAACCCCTCACATATGTGGGGTTTAAAATTTGGATTATTTAATTTTTCCCATAAATCTAAATATTCTATTGTGCTGAATGTACGAAGCCAAAGACTAATAATTTCTGAGGGATTTTTTATCATTTCTATATTTAGCAATATCTGGTAGTGAAAAATACTCTTTTTTAGCTTTGGATATAAGTGAAACATTTGCGCCTTTCAAATTAATAGTTTCTTCTTATTCATTATTACTATCTTTTAAAAAATTATTATTAAATCTATTATAATTCTTTTTAGTAAAATATTTTCCTTTTTAAATTGGAATATTCACACTTTAAATTTTTACTTTGTGAAGCTAACTTGTGAATTTAGTTTTTTAATTTCAAAATAAAGCATTTTTAATGATATTTTTTATAAATATATTTCCTATCAAAAGGGTTTCTACAAAGCCGAATTAATATATAATTATAATCTTTTTTTACTTTTAAGTCTCTTTAATTTCTAATAATTTTTTAAACCTCAATGAAAAAATTATAATATTATAAAAAACATAAATAATCATTATTTATGCTAAAAAAGGGGAGTAAAATGAATAATGAAGAGGCACCAAATTTCTGTCCAATTTGTGGTGATCCTATAAAAGATAAAAAAACCAATTTTTGTCCGAATTGTGGAACAAAATTAAGGGAGAATAATTTTACAAGTGTGGAAAGTTCAAATAAAGTGGAATCTCGCCCAATACATAGTGAATGGAATGGAAAAAGTTCAAACAAACTGGGATATGAATCCTTAAGTGGTAGTGAGGATGGAGAAAATTCAAGCGATATGGAATTTGAATCACTAAATAGTGGTAATGGTGGCAAAAGTCTAAATGAAATAGAAACTAAGGCAGTTACCACGGAAAAAAATGATGAAAATTCAAATAGTATTGAATCTCAGCCAATAAACAATCCAATAGCTAGGAGGATAAATACTAGTCATGCTAGGTATGTTAATTATTATAAGAATCCAAAACTGGCTTTAGTATTGTCATTATTTTTAGTATGTTTAGGTCAATTTTATAATGGTCAAATACTCAAAGGAGTACTTTTCATGATATTAACTCTTTTTTTGAGTGATATTAATGGATTATTAGGAGTATTGGCTTTATTATACAGTGCCTATGATGCTTATGAAAATGCCAAAAAAATCAATGAGAACAATGGGAATTATTTCTATGACGAAAACCTTGTTGTGGGAGGAGATCTAAATGAGAATTAAAGAATTAATAGAAAGTTTCCACAAACAGGATGCAAAATTTAGTAGCTATTTTCATGATATAGATGAATATAATGGTGAGAAAAAACTATCTTGGATTAAGATAATTATTTTATGGCTTGTAATATTAATAACAATAGGAGTAATTTTGGGTTTTCCTTAGTTTGAGCTAATACTGTGTGATGACATTGTATTAATATATATCTTATTATTTGATGAGGGTGTCTGTAAAATGATGATGATGTCTGCAAAAAATAAATTTAAAGCTATTGGAGATATTATAAGTATAATTATCCATGAAATTCACTTATTTATGGGATTTATTAAAAGATTCTTAAAAAACTAGAAATCATAGATTTCAGAATGTTTTTAAAAGTAAAAAAAATTCTTTTCATGGTTTTGAAAAATAAAGAAAAAATGCAAAGGTTTATAAGTAACTTTGAATAAACAGTACGATGTGAATTATTATACAATTCATATCATATGTCATATTGATTTGAGACAATAGCTTAGAAATGATGTCTCATCCTTATACAAGATTATTTATCTTTTCAACCTCTAAGATAATCCTAAAAGAGACATATACGCCATAGCTAAGCTATTTAACCAAATCAATATAAATATTCTTTTTCAATGATTTTTTTTATATTCATACTCATTAATCAATGATTTCTAGAAGATATCTAAAATAATTTGAATATTAATATAAGTTAAATATTTTTAAAATAGTCCATAGAGTTATTTTTTTTTAAAAGTCTTTTGTCATGCTATAGAGTTATTTTTGAGTTATTTTTTTTTAAAAATCTTTTTTTCATGTTATAGAATATTTATTTTTCTTAAAATAAATTATTTTATTAAAAAGTTTTAAAGATTTTCATCTTTATATATTTAATAGGAAATATTTTATAATAGTAATTTTATATTATAATTAATATTGTTTAATATATAGAAACTACTAAACTAATATAAATTTTATTAGGAGATATACTTTTATGAAGGAGATAGTTGAGTTTTTAGAAGAAAATGTAGCAGGAAAATCTTTAAGTGCTGCTAAATTAAATTATGAGGTAGATGAAGTGAATGTTCGAAAAATATATTCAAATCAACTAACTTTTTCTAATTTAAATTATGATGATTCATCATTAACTATGGATCTTATTATAACTATGAAAGAATTAGTATATAAAATTGGTTTAAATAATAAAATGGATATTATAAAAGATTTTGCAGACTCTATTGTTTTAAGATATGAGATTTGGGAAAGAGTAACTAATAAAGAAAGATTAGGGACATTAAAATTAGTATCAAAGCCATCTAATAGTAATTGTCCTGATTTTGATGTGAATGAACTCTCTAATTTTAAATTAGCTGATGGAGTACTTCAATGGTCCTTTAAACAAAATGAAAACACTAAACATGAAAATAGCCCTGCTAAGTTGATTCGTGAAGCTAATAATAAACTATATCTAGAAAACGGTAAATTACGTTTTCATTATCATGGAAAAATTACAAAGAACTTCTCTAAGCTATTTGAAGATTATAATGTAGAAATTGATGAGATTGATTATATTGCTAAAGAATGTTAAATATGTTTAGGCTTTTCAACAATGAGTTTTTAATGGTAGGTTTTTGAGGATTATAAACATCATAAATTAAACATTGTTTAATAATCATGAATCAAACATTGTTTAATAATTTTCTTAGATTTATTCATATATGGAGATATTTTAAGAAGTTATTATATTAATGACGTTTTTAGGTAATTTTTGACAATACTTTTTAAAGTTATTAATTATATTGTTTATTAGGTATTTTTAGATTATTAGGGTGACTTATTGATTAAATATTATTTAGGAGCCATTGGATTTTTTTAATATTCAAACATTTAATCATTATAACCCATAAATTATAAGGAGGTCACTATATGGAGGATATAATTGAATTTTTTCAGAATCATGTGTTAGGTAAAGTTTTATACACTACTGATTCACAATATGAAATAGAAAGTAGAGATTATCATGGGATATATTCTGACCAAATTTCATTTTCTAATTTTAAATTTAATGATTCATATTTTAGTTTTAACACAATATTGAATTCAAAAGAATTAATATATAAACTTGGTTCAACCAATGAAGAAGTTGAATTGATAAAAAATTATAACAATGTACTTGTTTTTCATTCAGAACTTCAAGAATTGTTAAGTACAAAAGAAATTATAGGTTCATTTGAATTAATATCAGGGACTTTTAAAAATTTTCCTCCTGTTCCCATTGTGAATGAACTTCATGATTTTCGATTAAAGAAGGGGATTTTGTCATGGACTCACAAACAACTTTTGCTTGATGGTGATGTTAAAGATAATGGAAACGAATCATTAAGTTATAATTCTAATAATAAATTCTATTTAAAAGATAATAAATTGCATTTAAAATATGGGGCATTACCTGCTCATTTTTATCCAAATTCACATCGAAAACTAATAAATAGAAATAATAATAGCTATTTAGTGGCAAAAGAAAAATAATTTATTATCATAAAATATTATTGAAGTAATTTAATAAATTAAAATAAATTATTCCTATAAAAAAGCGATTGGTGATATGTGAAAGATAATTTAACCACTAACTTATCATATTATTCAAATAGCTTTAGTTTTAATGTTTACTGGATGAATCCTAATAATTAATAATTTTTGCATAGATTCGACACCACTTACTAATTTTGATTCAATGTCGTCGGATTTTCAAGGTTCTTCCCATATTTTTCGTTTAGAGTCGAAAACCGATTTTTTTGTAATATTAATAAATTCTAAATAGATTATTTTATTGTTTATATTGAAAATAAAGACATATTAGTTAAATAAAAAATATAATTTTTGCCAAAAATTTCGTGCTTGACTATAATTGTTCAATCTTTTTATTAGTAATGTTTTTAATTTTTTCTATATTTTCTAAATGATTCATTGTTTAGGTTTGTGTTTCTTATTTTGTTGTTATTTTAATTCTTATCATTAGTATTATATTAATAATTATTCACTAGTATTTATATAATAGTTTTCATATTTTAATAACTAATAAGTTGATTATTATATTAATAATTATTCACTAGTATTTATATAATAGTTTTCATATTTTAATAACTAATAAGTTGATTATTTTAATATATTAATAAGTTGATTGTTACCATTGCTTTTAATAAAGTTGTGTATATTTTTCTAAGTAATTTTGATGGTTTTTATCTAACATTCTAAGAACTGAAATATTCTGAGGGCTTGTAACAGATCGCTCTTCCACTAAGTTTCTAAGTGTCCCATTTTTCATATGTTCTCTAACTTCTTTCAAAACAAAATTGATTGTGTGTTTATTGTAGTTTAATAGGTCTTTTTGACTTAATTCTCCTAATTCCTCTATTTGGTAAACATCAAGATCATAATTTTTCGTTGGAGTCATCATAACATTTAAATAGCTGTAATATTCATCTATTCCTGATAAAAAACCGTCAATACCTAAATAGCTAAGTAATGGTATAAATGAACTTTCTGCGAAAGGAAATATTAAGTAACTGCTTGGTTTAATATTGTCTCGTAGGGTTACAATTAATTCAACTAGGTCTCGTGGATGAAGAATTAAATCATCGCCATTAGCTATTATCAATCCATTGTATCCAATGTTTTCTAATTTCTTTGCACAATGAATCCTTAAATCCACATATTTAGAGCCTTGAATAATAGCTATTTTACAATTTTCTTTTTGTTCAGCAGCTTTATCTATTGTTCTTCTGACACTCCATTCAGCTATTTCTCTTTCTATATTATAGGCGCAAGATTCATCTTCAGCAATTTTATAGATATTCTCATCAATTATATTGGGTGTTAAAATATTTCCAAGTTTTCCAAGTCTTCCAGGACCATCATGGGCTTTTATTTCAAATTCACTTTTCATTTTAATATCTCTATTGTTTTAGCTATTTTCTAATTAATTATTTCTAATTTATTTATTTTATATTATTTTAATGTATTTTTTAAATCTATAGTTTTTTGATGTTTTTTATAATATTTTTCTCTAGAATAGTGTAACCTTTTAGGTGACAGTTTTTGAAATTTTAGTAACCTTTATATATGGAATTCTATCAATTATAATTAAGGATTTGAGGCATGAGCCTGTGATTTTCCAAGGTGTGATTTTCAATGTCTGTACTAGAACGTTTAAAAGCCTTTTTTACTAGGCCTAAAAGTGAAGTAATTGAGAATATATCTGATAATGGTTTAAATCAAAGTAAACCGATGAAAACAGATGATTTACAATATAAACAGACATATTCAAATACAGAAGAAACTGATAATTATTCTTCTAAAAAAATGAATGATTCTCAGAATCTTAATGTTATTGATTCTGAAAAAGATTCTAAGAATGAAAATTCTGTTAAAGAAGAAAAAGCTGAAGAGAAAGTTGAAGTTAAAACTAACTCTAAAGAAGCTAATAATAAAAAAGAAGAGAAAGATAGTATGACTCTATTAAAAGATAATGAAAAATTGACATTAGACAATGTTGATGAAGACTTTACAAAATTGTTTATTGATGCTGGTATTGAATCCTTAGCAGTTTGTTTCCAATGTGGAACATGTACTGGTGGTTGTCCTTCTGGAAGAAGAACTCCTTACAGAGTTAGACAATTAGTAAGGAACTGTTTAATGGGATTAAAAGATCAAGTAATTTCTGATGATGCATTATGGATGTGCACAACCTGTTATACTTGCCAAGAAAGATGTCCAAGAGAAATTAAAATTGTAGAAATTGTCAAGAAGGCTCGTAATGAAGCAGCTAAAGCTGGTTTCATGGCTCCTGCACACAAAGCTACTGGTTCTTTTGTTATAAAAACTGGTCATGGTGTACCAATTAATGATGCAACCAAAGAACTTAGAAATAGAGTTGGGCTCGGCGAATTACCTCCGACCACTCATAAATTCCCAGAAGCTTTAAAAGAAGTTCAAACTATCACCGAGATCACTGGTTTTGATGATTTAATTGGATTCAACAAGAAAACTGGAGAATTAGAATAAGTAATAAAATTTGATAATAATTATATTCAATAATAATTTTATGGAGATATTAAAATGGAAATTGCATATTTCTTAGGTTGTATTATGAACAACCGTTATCCTGGTATTGAAAAAGCAACAAGAATATTATTCAATAAACTTGATATTCAGCTTAATGATATGGAAGGGGCATCTTGTTGTCCTGCTCCTGGTGTATTTGGTTCTTTTGATAAAAAAACATGGGCTTCAATAGCTGCTCGTAACATAACCATTGCAGAAGACATGGGTTCTGACATAATGACTGAATGTAATGGATGTTTCGGTTCTCTCTTTGAAACTAATCTTTTGCTCAAAGAAGATAGTGAATTTAAAGGTGAAATTAATGAAGTTTTATCTGAAGTTGGAAGAGAGTTCAAAGGAAACATAAATGTAAGACACTTTGCTGAAGTATTATATAATGACATTGGACTTGATAAACTTAATGAACTTGTAGATAAACCACTAAATTTAGATGTAGCTGTTCATTATGGTTGCCATTTCTTAAGACCAAGTGATGAAGTTCAAATTGATAATGCTGAAAAGCCAACTATCTTAGATGACCTTGTTGAATCTACTGGTGCTAGATCTATACCTTACAAAGATAAAATGATGTGCTGTGGTGCAGGTGGAGGATTAAGAGCTAGAGACATAGATGTAACTTTAAGTTTCACTAAAGAGAAGCTTGATAACATGAGCGATGCTGGTGTGGATGCTATAGTCAATATTTGTCCTTTCTGTCACTTACAATTTGATGTAGGTCAAACTGAAGTTAATAAAAAATATGGTACCAACTATAACATTCCAGTATTCCATTTAGCTCAATTATTAGGTTTGGCTTTAGGATTAGGTTCTGATGAGTTAACTTTAGACTCTCATTTAATTGATTCAGCTCCTGCCCTTGCAAAATTGGTAGAAGAGTCTGACAAAGTCACTGGTGGAGAATAATTCTTCACTTTTTTTATTTATTCATTTTTATTTTTTTAATACTGATTTTTTTTATTACCTGTTGATGTTTTTTAGATATTTTTTTGCATTGTTTGAAACTACAATTGATATTTTCTTTAATAATTATAATTTAGAACTATCTTTTTCCATAAGATTAATCTTTGGATATTTTTAGTGTTATCATTAATCAAAGACATTTGCAAAAATTCTTATTTTCATATTTAGATTTTACAACAGTGTACAATTTTTATATCTATTTAATGGTTATTATTTTTATTAATATGATTAATATTGGCCTTATTAGTCTTAGTGTTATTAGTAGTAACATTATTATTTTTATTAAGAATATTATTAATCAGTAACATTATAGTATTTTTATTATTATTTTTTTAAATAGTATTATAATTCAATGAATTTTTACAATAATTTTTTATATGATTACTACAAAAATATTATGTATTGAGTTTAGTCTAAGACACAAAACTATTCGTATTAGATTATACTTCTTTTTGTTGTTTACTGAACTAAAAAATCAATTTTAAAACCAAATGGATATATATAGTTAAATTGAAATATAATTAAATACATAACTATTAGTTAAAAATAGAAAAATTTTTTAATAATCAGAGGTGAATTCATGTTTATAGCTACATTAGGTGGAATATTTAAATTTAGAGACTTACCTGAAGAATATGGTCCATATGTACAATTTAAAGCAACTATAGAAAAAAGAGATATCACAGATGATGATGAAATAGCTATTCTAGATATCACTGGAACAGATAGTCATCATGTTCTTTTCTTAGATTCTTATAATTCTATTGAAGAAGTTCAAAAAGAATTAAAAGCAGCTGAAGCTAAAGTAAATCATACAACTTTAAAAATATTAGAGGGACATATAAAAAAGTAATTTAAATGAGAAAAATTTTAATTAATAGCTATTTTGAACTTATTATCGTATTTCATAGTGATTATATTGGACTATTGTAATTATATTGAATATTGTGATTTATATTGGACTATTGTAATTAATATTGGATATTGTGATTTATATTGGACTATTGTAATTAATATTGGATATTGTGATTTATAACTGAAGATGTATTTGATATTAATTTTTAATAATATTAGTAAGAAAGGAATTTTATGATATTACCTATTGAGCAAACTTGGTTAATCTTGGTTGACTTACTCACAGATCTTAAAAGGAAGGGAGTGGATGTTCCAAACTTGGTTAATAAAGATATTAGTCTCCTTAAAACATCCATAAATTTTTATAAGAGAGATACAACACATCCAGACATGATCAAAGAGCTTGAAAGAGTTAATATAGTTATCAGTAAAGTTCAAGATGAGCTACTTACATATGCTGAGGAATTTGGGGAGGGTTATCAGAATAGCTGGATTGATAAATTAAGAAGGGCTAATCATGGTGAAGAAGTGTATAAGGAGCCAGATTCTCATTCTAAATTTCTTTCAGGTGCACCCCCTGGGTTTTCATCTGCAAAGATACATCTTAAAACTCCTATTGCTGAAGACCGTGTTCAAGAAATAGCTGAATACAATAATATAATCATTGAATTTGAAGATGATGTTACTATTGCACTTTATGGAGATTCTGAAAATATAAAAGTAGCTTTAAGAGAATTCGCTCCTTTTTTTAATGAATAAATTTGTATTAATCAATTTTCATTTTTTTGAAATTCTTTTGAGGTATTTTGAGATTATTTTCAAAATGACTACTTATCTTTCCATCTTATTTCTCTATCTCATTTTCTGTATTTTTTCTATCTCATTTTTATCTCATTTTTTATTTTTAACATTTTTTAATCTTTTTTATAATCATCCATTCTTATTTAAATATCATTATCTATTTAAACATCATTAACAAAATATATTATCATTAGAAAAATATTAATTTTTATTTTTATAAAAAGAATTATTAATATTTTTTACAAGTGTTTTGGTATTATATCTTAAGTTTTAATGAGCGTATGGTCATGAAAATTAATAGTGCATGATAACTACAAATAGGGGAGTATTTTAATGAAGATTTTAGCAATAACTGATGTACATAGTGAAAATAATCCTAAATTTGATAATTATATAAAAAATAATGATTTGGATTTAGTCATTGTAGCTGGAGATATTACTAATTTTGGACCTCCTGAATTTGCTACAGAATTTTTAAATAATATAACTTCTTTAGGCATTGAAGTAATAGCTATTCCAGGGAATTGTGATACTAAGGAGTCTATATTAGCTATTGAAGAATCTGATGCTATCTTTAATCATAATAATCTTTTCATCAATCAAAATATAGCTTTTCATGGATTTGGTGGTTCAAATCCTACTCCTTTTGATACTCCATTTGAATTTGATGATGAAGAATTATATGAGAATATTAATGATTTGTTTAATCAAGTTGTATCCAATCAAAGGATGCTAAACATATTGATTACTCATGCTCCTCCTTTGAATTGTGAAGCGGATAAACTTGAAGATGGTTCTCATGTAGGTAGTAATGGGGTAAGAAAAATTATTGAAGAACACCAACCTGATATAAGTATATGTGGCCATATTCATGAAGCAAGATCAATTGATAAGATAGATGAAACACTAGTTATAAATCCAGGAATGCTTAAAGATAATCATGGTTCTCTAATTGAAATCAGTAAAGACTTATCTGATTTTAAAGTAGATCTTGTTGAATTTTAATAGTCAATAAGATTATTATAATTTTAACTTCGATTATCCGAGTTATTGTTTATCTTGTGTTTTATATTATTATTATTATTATTTATAATGTTTTTAAAGTATTTTATTTTAATTATTATTATTTATAGTGTTATTGATGTGTTTTATTTTGATTATTATTATTTATAGTGTTATTGATGTGTTTTATTTTGATTATTATCTATCATTATTAAAATAATTCACTGATATTATTTTATTAAAACAAATCATCGAGGTTATCCATAACATTAATTAAGGTAATTATTATATATAATATTAAATTATATTCTTATAATATTATTAACATATTATTATAATGTTGTTAAAAATTTGAAGGTTATTATATGGGATCTGTATCACAAAATGAGTCTGGGGGATTAAATTTAGAGCCAAAACCGGCGAAATCCATATCTAAAAAATATGTTATTATAGTTGCTTCAATTGCTTCTTTTTTAGTTGCATTCTCTGCATCTTCAATTGCAGTTGCATTACCTCCATTAGCAGAAGAATTTAGTCTTAATGCTATCTTGCAAAATTGGGTGGCCACAAGTTATCTTTTATCAATAGCTGTTTTTTCTGTCCCATTTGGTAAATTATCTGGGAAATTTGGTTTGAAACGTATTTTTTTAGTGGGATTGGTAATATTTGCTATCTCTTCTATTGGAGCTGCAATGTCATTTTCAGCCGAGTCTCTAATATTTTTCAGAATTGTTCAGGGGTTGGGTTCAGCTATTTTAAATGTGACTTCTTTAGCTATGATAACTGAAGCGTTACCTCCTAAAGAAAGAGGTAAAGGTATAGGCATAAATATTTCAAGTGTTTATATTGGATTAACTCTTGCTCCTGTTATTGGTGGAATATTAACTTTTAATTTTGGTTGGCAAAGTATATTTTTAGTTGTTATCCCATTCCTTATAGTAACAGCTTTTATTACATTATGGAAAATCCCTGATGAATGGATAACTGGAAAAGATGATAAATTTGATCTTAAAGGAACTATAATTTACAGTATGGCTATTCTGCTTTTAATATATGGATTCACAATACTACATGAGGTAACTGGAGTCATTATTCTAATAGCTGCAATAGGTCTCTTTGCTATTTTTACTATGTGGGAACTTAGAGAAAAATTTCCAGTTTTCAACGTGGAGTTGTTTAAAAATACTAAATTCGCATCTTCAAGTTTAGCTTCTCTTATTAGCTATTTAGCCACTTTTGTAGTTACATACATAATAAACTACCATTTACAATATATAAATGGTCTTGATCCACAGATGGCTGGACTGATTCTAGTGGTAACTCCTGGAGTAATGGCAATAATTGCACCATTCTCTGGAAGATTGTCTGATAAAATAGACCCTCAAATATTGGCTGCCATTGGAATGAGTTTTGTATCTTTTGCAATATTCATGTTGATATTTTTGGATGTAACAACACCTGTATACTACATAATAATAGCCATGTTCCTTCAAGGTGTTGGATATGGACTATTTTCATCTCCAAACACAAATGCTATCATGGGTTCAGTTCCAAGGAAATTATCTTCTGTAGCATCAGCGGCTGTTTCAACAATGAGGGTTATAGGCCAAACATTAAGTTTAGGAATGTTAACAGTAATATTTGCAATTGTATTGGGTTCAGCTCCACTTATACCTCAATACTTCCCTCAATTAATAGAAAGTTCACAAATAGCAGCTATTATTTCAACAATCTTATGTATATTGGCTGTAGTGGCATCATTAGTTGGAATAAAATCACAGATTAAAGTTAACTGATGTATAACATCATTAAATATTTATTCTAATTAATATTTTTACTTATATTAGTTTTACAATTACTATTCATATTATTATTAATATTTTTTTTATTACTTTTATTACTATTCATATTATTATTAATATTTTTTTTATTACTTTTATTACTATTCATATTATTATTAATATTTTTTTTATTACTTTTATTACTATTCATATTATTATTAATATTCCTCTTATTACTATTCATACTATTATTATCTCAATATGAGTAATAAACTACGAGAAATAGCTAATTACAATCATATTTAATTAATTATTTAATAGATTAAATGAATAGATTAATAGATAGATTAGAATATTAATCTTTTAACTGCATTTAACTGTTTTTATCATATTCTTGAGAATTAAATAAAAAATTATATTATGACCTTTAATCTAAAAGAGATATGTAAAGAAGATGTATAAATTTTAAAAATTGCTAGTAATTTTTAGCGAAATTTGTTATTATTGGGTGATTTTATGATCATGATTCAAGGAGAAGTTGGTGGAAAACTATATACTGAGCCTTTTTCTAAAGGAGTTCTTTCAAGATCGTTAACAAGAGCAGAAATGGGCCCTAATAAAGCATATGCATTTGCTTCTTGTATAGAATCTAAACTTAAGAAAACTAGTATTACTCTTATTACTATTGATGAATTAGTTGAACTTATAGTTGAAGATTTGAGAGACGAAGATCCTGAAATTGCTGATAAGTATATTGCTTGGAGAAAAATAAAGCAGTGTAATGATCCATTAATTATATTGATTGGTGGAGCTTCGGGTGTTGGGACTTCTTCAATAGCTTTTGAAATAGCTAATCGTTTAGGTATACGAAATATGATTAGTACAGATATGATTCGTGAAGTAATGCGTAAAATTGTATCTAAAGAACTAAGTCCAGTTATACACGAATCAAGTTTTACAGCATACAAGGGAATGAGAGTTCCTCCCCCTCCGGAGTTTGATGATGTTTTAGCAGGTTTTAGAGATCATGTTGATACTGTAAGTGTTGGAATCGATGCAGTTATCGAAAGGTCCTTAAAAGAGGGTATAAGTATAGTTATTGAAGGAGTTCATATTGTTCCAGGCTTTATTAAGAAAGAATTAATTGAAAAAGATAATGTTATCATGTTTGTACTTACTTTAAGTGATAAGGAAGTACATAAAGGCAGATTTTACTCAAGATGTCGACAAATGTGGGCAAGAAGACCTTTACAAAGATATTTGGACAATTTTTTTGCAATTAGAAAAACTCATAAGTATTTTGAATCTCAAGCAAGAAAATTTGATGTTAAATCTATTGAGAACATTGATGTAGTGACAACTATAGATTATATAATTAAAAACATAACAGAAACATATGGAGGCATAACAAATGTTGAAAAAAGTGAAAGTGAAGGATTTGATGACGACTAATGTTTTAACTACAACTCCGGAAGATGATGTAGTTTTTGCATTTGAAAAATTAATGAAACACAAAATAAGCGCATTACCTGTTGTCGATGATAATGGTGATATGGTTGGAATTGTTTCTGCTTCTGATTTAGGTCATAATTTAATATTGGATAATTATAAATTAGGAACAAAAGTTTTTTCAGTTATGGTTAAAAAAGTAGCATCAGTAAACTCTGATGATTCATTATATGATGCAGTTTACACTATGTCTGAAAATGCTCCAGAAGAAGATATTATAAATCAGCTGCCTGTTTTAGAAAATGATAATCTTGTAGGAATAATATCTGATGGAGATATTATAAAAGCACTTAAAAATTTTAAAGATTAATTTTCCTACTTAATTTTTCATATTTTAGTTATTTTTATTAGATAATTTCTCTATTTTGATAGATTATTTCATGCCATTATTCTTGATTTCTTATTATTCTTGTATATTTTTTAAGCTCCAAATATTTTCATTATTTTTTTCTTCTTTTTAATAAATAACTGATAATTAAAAACATTTATATAAGATTAACAACAATATCTTTATTGGCTAGACTGGAGGGTTAGGGGTCCTCTGTAAGCACACACCCTCTTAGGTGCAGTTGAAGTTCAGGAGGCGGCTTTTTGATTTAATGTCAGCCTGAAAAATTGATATAGAAACTTCGTCCTACAGGATTAGTGGTCATAAGGCTTTAACTGGAGGGTTAAAGTTAATTATGTTTATTTTGGGAATGTGTCAGGCCTGGAAAGGAGCAGCTCTACCATTAACATCTGATGCTTGTAGAGTAGCGGGGTGGAGTTGATTTTTTGGAGCACTGGTGTTATTGAGATCAGTCCACTTCTGAACATGCCATTCAATATCATTTATTACTATTTATTTATAAAAATAAAATCTTTTTATAAAAAATAAAATATCTTTTTCATGAAATAAGTGAAAAGATTTATAAGCATGATTATACAAATAGAAAATAGCTATTTTAAATATTATTTGTAGTGATTTCTCTACAAGACTTTTACAAATCAGTATGTCGGGGTGGCCCAGCCTGGTACGGCGTTGGACTGCTAATCCAATGATCCCTTGGATCTCGCGGGTTCAAATCCCGTCCCCGGCGTTCATTATTTTTTAATTATTTTTTTAATATATCTAATTGTTTTTAAAACTAATTAACTCTATTCTATTGGAGTTAATTACTTTTTTAGCTCATATTTTTCTCCAAAAGGACAAGCATGAGCTATAACTAATTGAATAATGTCTATTTCTTTTGTAATCTGATTTTGAGTGTAATGTATTAAATCATGTGATTCTTTAAGAGATAGATTTGGATCAACTTCAACATGCAAAGCTAAGGTGGCATAGGAACCAAAATAGTTTAGTTTTATGTTGTGAACTCCATAGACTCCATCGATATCAGTTGCTACTCTTTTTATATCGTTTATGAGATCTTTTGAGGGAATTTTTCCCATAATATTGTTTATGTTATCTTTTCCAACATTATAGGCCACTTTTAGGATAAATACTCCTATTATTAATCCTACAAGAGGATCTAAGAAAGTGTAACCAAATTGTGCAATAATCACACTTATTAAAATAGCTATACATGAGAATATGTCTGTTTTTTGATGTTTAGCATCAGCTATTATAGCAGGACTGTTGATACTATTTCCAATTTTCGTTTGATATTTGGTTATTATTAGATTAGCTACTATTCCAATTGCAGCCATTACACCTGCTAAATATGTAGGTGGTTCTAGTAGTTCTTTAAAAAGTAATTTGTCAATAGCTCCAGTTATTATTTCATAAGCAACAAAAGCTAGAAATATAACAATTATAAGTCCTGAAATAGCTTCTGCTCTTCCATGTCCAAGAGGATGTTCTGCATCAGCAGGCTTTTGTCCTATTTTAAATCCAATATAAGCTATAATTGAAGTAGCTACATCTGATAAAGTATGAGCCCCCTCAGCTATAAGAGCAAAACTTCCTGAAATCATACCTATGGAAATATTAAATATGGTTAAAATTATGTTTCCAATTATTCCAGCAAAAGCTGCCTTTGTTCCTTCTTTATTACGTAATGCATAATCGATTATAAACACAACCTAGCTATTATTTCCTATTCTTTATAATATTTTTATTATATAATATTTTGGTATTTTAGTTATTACTAAAAATGAATAATACTTAATGGCTCTGAAATAGCTTCCAAAAACATTGTTTATTTTCGTGGTGAATAGCTTCCAAAAACATTGTTTATTTTGTTGATGAATAGTATTAATATCTTTATTTTTCTTAAAAATTATTTATATCAAATTTAAAGATAAATTATTAAATATTAAAACTTCATAAAATGATAAACATTTCCAAAATGATTATTATTATTACCAAAAAATAGCTATATAAAAACTAAATAAAATAAAAAAATATTCACTAAAATATGATAAAAAAGATGAATTAATATTTATTGAACTGAATATTTGTATTTACATGTCTAAATAAGTTCAAAATGTTGTATATTAATATTTACTAATATATAGTAATATAGTATCTACTATTATAATATCTAGTAGTATAGTATTTACTATTATAATATCTAGTAATATATCATTTACTATTATAATATTTACTAATATTCAGATGTCATTAATTTTATAACAATTTTCGTGATTTTTTCAAGTTCACTGATAGTAGTGTATTCTTCTAGAGAATGAGGGTTATTCATCGCTGATGAGAGTACCAAACCATTTATTCCATTTTGTTCCATATTATTATTATCACTACCTCCAAGAGCAGGTAAAATTTCATATGGGATGTTTAATTCTTCGCAAACTCTCTTAAATCTTTTTACAACAGGATGGTTAATAGGAGTCTCATAACTATGGATATTGACTTGTGTATCGATTTCAATTTTCCCATTATATTTATTTGCTGTTTGAGTGAAGTTTTTTTCAATTTCACTTACTATTTTAATAGCCTTTTCATGAGATAGACTTCTTACCTCTCCTTTGATAATACATTCCTTTGGAATAAGATTAAGACCAAGACCTCCTTCAATAATACCAATATTACAAGTAGATTCTTCATCAATTCTACCGATTTTAGTTTTCGTAATAGCTTCAGCTGCAATAGCTATTGAATGAGAAGTTTTAGCAGATATATGACTACTGTGCCCTGATTCTCCAATGATTTTCATCTCAAAACTAACTAAGCTAGGTGCCTTATATGCTGCTTTACCTACATCTCCTGATGCATCTAGGGTATAAGATTCTTTTGATTTTAAGATAGAATAATCAAAATTCTTTGATCCAAGACAATAAATTTCTTCTGATACAAAAAATATGACCTCGATTGGGCGATGAGGCAAATTATTTTCTTTTATTACTACCAATGCTTCTAAAATAGCTACAATGCCTGAGATATCATCTGCTCCTAAAATTGTGTCTCCTTCAGAAGTGATTTTACCATTTTCATCAAGAATTGCCTTTTTTCCTTTAGAAGGTTCAACAGTATCCATATGAGCATTGAATATTAATGGTTCTAGGGATTCATCACCCTCTAAAAAACCATATAAGTTCCCAGAATTTCCACCAATCTTTTCACCTACAGAATCCTCATGGATTTTAAATCCAAGATCTTGTAAAATTTCAGCGATATAATCACAGGTGGCACGTTCTGCTAATGAAGGGCTATCAATTAAAACTAATTCTCGAAATGTTTTCATTATCCTATTTGTATTTATTGTAAAATCTTTATTCATTAGTTATTCACCTAAGATAGTAATCTCATTAGCTATTTAATTATTATGGTCAATATAAACAATATTCTTTTTTTATTTAATTATTATATTCATTATTATTATAATTATTTTAGTATAAATAAAAAAATTTTACATAATTATTATTAATTATTTTCAAACTCAAGGTCCAGTAATAGGCCAATGAAAACTTTTCACAACATAGGTAATATTCTATGGATAAATAGGCTTTAGATTAGTTTTTTACAGTTTTATAGTTTCTAAAAGGTTCATAGCTTCTTCAATTTCTTCATAAGAAGTAGCATATGACATTCTAACATTATTTGCACTATATTTTCCAAAACCAATCCCTGGAACAGTTACCACTCCTACATCAAGAGCTTTTTGAACATATTCAGAAGCATTTCCCACTTTAGGGAAGGTATAAAATGCACCATCTAGTTTATTGCACTGTAGTCCGATTTCATCAAGTCTCTTTGAAATTAGATTTCTTCTTCTTTTAAACTCCTGAACCATATTCTTCACATACTCTTGAGGACCGCGTAATGCTTCATATCCTGCTACTTGGGAAATTGAACTTGCACAAGCAGTATTGTATTGATGAATCTTTAGAAGTTCTTCGATAATATCATTTTGCCCAGCTAAATAAGCTATTCTAAGGCCAGTCATGGCGTAAGTTTTAGAGAAACCATTGATAACAATTACATTATCACTAAATTCAGCAGGAGAATAATGTTTAACATCATATATTATTTTTTCATAAATCTCATCACTTATTATCATGAAATCATGATCAGTAGCTAAATCAGCTATTGCTTTTATATCTTCTTTATCCATAACTGCTCCTGTTGGATTAGAAGGAGAATTCATAATAAAAGCTTTTGTGTTTGAGCTAATTTTTTCTTCAACATCCTCAAACTTAATTTTATATCCATTTTCAAACTTAGCTTCTACAGAAATAGGATTGGCTTCACTTAGTTTAACACATTCAGCATATGATAAAAATCCAGGATCTGGAATTAAAACATCATCTCCTTTTTCAAATAACCCCTGAGCACAGATATATAACGCTTCGCTTGCTCCAACAGTAACCATTACAGATTCAGGATCAATTTCTAATCTGTTCTCTGTTTTAAGCTTTTTAGATATTTCTTCTCGTAACTCTAAAAACCCTTTATTAGAAGTATAATGAGTGAAACCATCATCAAGGGCATCGTTAATAGCTATTTTAACATTTTCAGGAATATCAAAATCAGGTTCTCCAATACCTAAATTTATAACATTTTCATCACACACTTCAAACATCTTTCTTACTTGAGATAGCTCAATTGATTCTAGTCTTTTAGCAGTTTTGACCATATTATTCATCCTTAACAAATAATTTATCCTTAAAAGATTATTGTTGTCAGTAATAGATTATTATTTAATTCTAATCATCATATGCTGTAATTCTCATTTTTATTACAAATTATAATTTAATGAATTATAATAATTATTTTAAATTTAATGAATTTTAATATTATTTTAAATTTAATGAATTTTAATAATTATTTTAAATTTAATGAATTATAATAATTATCTTAATTTACTAATATCCAATTATATTAATTGATTTTAATATTATTTTTATTATAATGGTTAAATAGTTAACTAATAAAAAACTAAATCTATTAAAACTGGATATTTATTTTCATAATCGAAAATATTAATTATTTTTTAACCATTATATTGTTATTATAATTATTTTAATAGAATAATTAATTAAGTTCATTGATGGTTTAAGTAAATAATTTTTGATAATTATAATTAAATTAACAATGATTAAAAAGTTAATTTTTTCAATTATAGCAATGATTAATTTTAATTTTAGGATATAATTGAGGTTAAAAATTGGTTCAATTTTTAGGATGTAATTAAAAATTGGTTCAATTTTAGGATGTAATTAATAATTAGTTCAATTTTTAGGATATAATTAATAATTAGTTCAATTTTTAGGATATAATTAATAATTAGTTCAATTTTTAGGATATAATTAATAATTAGGGAGTGTTTCATAAGTAAGATTTTTAAAAAATTTAATAGAAGTATTCATCATTTAAAATCTTTAAATGTTATATAACTATCTATATTATTTTATTCATTAAAAAT
>NZ_LWMW01000087.1 GCF_001639285.1 Methanobrevibacter cuticularis
AATAGTTCTTCTACTAATGCTGAGATTCAGGCTTTCCTCAGTAATACCTCTGCAGGTGACAATGATGTTACCTTTGAGGAAGGAAATTATAGTCAGATCACTGGTTTAACTGTAGGAAGAAGTGTTAGCATCTCATCCAACGGTACAGTGAATATACAAGGTACTAACACAGGTACACTGTTTACTGTCACATCACCGAACGTAAAGATCGTTAATTTGAATATAAGCAGGTATAACTTCGCTATTAATTTAAACAGTGGTAATTTATCGGTTATTGGTTGTAATATGAGTACAATCGATAGAAGTATCCATTTGTCTGGTGCTTCTTTGACTGGTGTTTTACTGGAAAATAATACTATAATTTCTTCTGTAAACAGCATTAATTATGGTGCTGTATATGTAAACGCCACAGCTAGATCAGTTGTTAACATTACGGTTAAAGGTAATAATATCCGAGGCAACGGTACATCTAACTCGAATAGCGTGCGTTTCAACGTTTCTAGTTGTAATAATACTCTATTTTTCGACAACAACAACATCACAGGAACATACGGTGTTTATCTGTATGCAGAAACCAGCAACAACACCATAACCATCACCAACAACAACATCACAGGATCATCCGCATACGGTGTTGAGCTTCGTGCATACACCAGCAACAACACCATAACCTTCACCAACAACAACATCACAGGACCATACGCTGTTGTTCTGTATGCATACACCAACAATAACACCATAACCATCACCAACAACAACATCACAGGAACATCCTACTCTGGTGTTTATATGTATGCATACACCAGCAACAACACCATAACCTTCACCAACAACAACATCACAGGAACATCCTCATACGGTGTTGCTCTGTCTGCATACACCAGCAACAACACCATAACCTTCACCAACAACAACATCACAGGACCATCCGGTGTTTATTTGTATGCATACACCAGCAACAACAACATCAACTTCACTGATAACAATATTGGGGGTGCATCTTATGGTATGTATGTTAACTGTAATAATAGAGGTTTTAGTGGTTTGTCTGTAGTGAATAACACTATTAATGCTACTAACTCTGGTGGTATTGGTATTGGGTTTGTTAATCTTAATCCAACTGATTTGAGTGATATTCTTGTTTCTGGTAACAACATTTTTGCTGGAACAACTACTGGTACTGGTATTAGTTTTGTTACTGGTCTAGCTTCTGTAACTAATGTTACTATCAATTATAATCGTGTTTTAGCTAATACTGGTTTGAGTATTCCAGCAACAACTGCTGGTAGTGTTGATGCTAACCTTAATTGGTGGGGAATTAACAATATAACTGGTAAAATTAATGGTATTAATACCAGTAACCATTATATTTTGAATATTACTAACTCTAGTAGTTTGGATAATCTTAATATTGGTGACAAAGTTAATTTTTCTCTGTTAGTATTGAATACTACTTTGACCAATGATGGTGTTGGAAATTTACCTGATTTTGTCATTAATGGTACTTTTAATGGTATAGCTTATAATTCTAGTCGTGCTGATAATTTTACTTATATCTTCAATATTTCATCTTTAGGAAATCAGACTGTACATGCTTCTTTAGACGATCAATATGTGAATAGAACTTTTGCTGTAATTGCTGCAATAAAAAATTCTACTAATTCAACTATTGTTATTAGTCTTAATCCTGCTCAAATTGGTGAAAACATCACTGTTAGTGGTCAGTTAGCTAATTATACTGGAATATCTAGTGTTAATGTTACTGTTGATGGCACAATATTTACGAATATTGCTGTTGATGTTTCTGGTTATTGGGAGTTAAATTATACTACTAATCGTACTGGAACTGATTTAGAGATTATTGTTAGCTTTGCTGGTGATGCTAATTACGATGCATTTAGCAATTCTACTACTTTCACAGTAAATAAGAATAGTACTAATTCAACTATTGTTATTAGTCCTAATCCTGCTCAAATTGGCGAAAATATCACTATTAGTGGTCAATTAGCTAATTATACTGGTGTTACTCAGGTTAATGTTACTGTTGATGGCACAATATTTACTAATGTATCTGTTAATAATGGTTATTGGGAGTTAAATTACACTACCAATCGTACTGGAACTGATTTAGAGATTATTGTTAGCTTTGCTGGTGATGCTAATTACGATGCATTTAGCAATTCTACTACTTTCACAGTAGCTAAGAATAGTACTAATTCTACTGTTGTTGTTAGTCATAATCCTGCTCAAATTGGCGAAAATATCACTATTAGTGGTCAATTAGCTAATTATACTGGAATATCTAGTGTTAATGTTACTGTTGATGGCACAATATTTACGAATATTGTTGTTGATGTTTCTGGTTATTGGGAGCTAAATTACACTACCAATCGTACTGGAACTGATTTAGAAATTGTTGTTAGCTTTGCTGAGGATAATAATTACGATGCATTTAGCAATTCTACTACTTTCACAGTAAATAAGAATACTACCAATTCAACTATTGTTATTAGTCTTAATCCTGCTCAAATTGGTGAAAACATCACTGTTAGTGGTCAATTAGCTAATAATACTGGAATATCTAGTGTTAATGTTACTATCGATGGTACACTATTTAATGTACCTGTTAATGGTTCTGGTTATTGGGAGCTAAATTACACTACCAATCGTACTGGTACTTTCGATATAGTTGTTAGTTTTGCTGGTAATGATAATTACACAAGCTTTAGTAATTCTACTAGCTTTAATGTTACTAAGTTAGCTATTAATTCAACTGTAAATGTTCCTAAAACTGTTAAAGTGGGTAAAACCATAACAATCAGTGGTTTGCTTGTTGATGAGAGTGGCAATCCAGTAGCTAATGCTCCGATTACTGTTACTGTTGGTGGTAAAGTTTATTCTTTGACTACTGATTCTAATGGTCGATGGAGTCTTACTTACAAACCAACACACACAGGAACCGTCGATGTTACAGTAAATTATACTGGAAACGATAGATGCTTTAGCTATACCAATACTACAGTTTTTAATGTTGTAAAAGGTCAAGTTATTGTTGATATTGATGTAGTTAAAAATTCTGATGGATCTGTTGATGTAATTGTGACAGTGACTGACGAATACGGCGATCCAATACCAGACTACAAAGTTAATATTGATTTGGATGGTAAAAACATTGGAAATATCGTTACTAATGTTCTTGGTATTGGAAGAATCCATATACCAACTAATAAACTTAGTGTCGGTCATCATGTGATTACAGTCTCATCTGATAATGCAAACTACAATGTTAATCCAGTTTCAGTTGAATTTGAAACCCAAAACAACAATAATGATACTAATAATACTAATAAAACAAGTGATAATCCAGTAGCTACAGCTACTATGAAAAATACAGGAATACCGATAATAACTATCATATTAGTGTTGATAAGTGTGTTTGGAATAACTATTAGAAGAAAACAAAATTAAACATTTTTTTGGGAGGATATTTATTTTTCTCCTCTATTTATTTATTTTTTTTATTCATATTTGTAATTTATTAACTAATTAAAGTTTTTTTTTTTATTGTTTATCGATTAATTATAATAATTATGAGAGTGTTTCATAATTACTTTTTCACTAAATAAATCTACAAGATTTGAATAAATTATTCAGATAAATTAAACAAAAAAATCTCGCTGATTTTTACAAATTTGTTCATACAAAACTTAATTATGAGACACTCCCTATATTAATTTTTTTTAAAATATTT
The DNA here is from genome assembly GCF_001639285.1 of Methanobrevibacter cuticularis. Taxonomy (GTDB): domain Archaea; phylum Methanobacteriota; class Methanobacteria; order Methanobacteriales; family Methanobacteriaceae; genus Methanobaculum; species Methanobaculum cuticulare. The sequence goes on from NZ_LWMW01000087.1 coordinate 3,752, forward strand.
AAATAATATGTGAATCCATATAATATATGTAAAACCATATTAAATAAAAAGGATTTGATATTTATGTCAACTGTAAAAACCACTTTAAATATAGATTCTGAAACAATGCGAAAAATAAAATTAATTGCATTAAATAAAAATAAAACACAGACAGAAATAGTAAATAAAATATTAAAACAAGGAGTAATAAATGAAACAGAAATAAATGAGAATGATACATTAGAAGAGAGAATAAACAAAAATCCAAACCTTAAATTAATGAAAAAATCTAAATATGTTTTAGATAAAGATAATGCTAGAAAATCATTTGAAAATTTAAAAGGGAGTATCAAAACAGAAAAGTCAGTAAATGCAGTTAAACTAATAAATGATGTAAGAAAAGGAGATTAATAAATGATATTTTTAGATGCTGACTTTTTAATGTCATTTTTTATTGATACTGAAGATAACCACGAAAAAGCCACACAGATATATGAAAAAATCGAGAATGAAGAATTAATAATATCTAATTCAATTATATTAGAGATCATGACTGTTTCAAATATTAAAATAAAAGTTAGCAAAGAAAAACTAAAAGAAATTTATATTAGTTTAAACAGTGGCTTATTTAATATAATTGAAGATATTAAAATATATGATGAGACTATGGAAAGACAAATCAATTATCATCCTCAAAGACTTCCTTTTTTTGATTGTTTATACCTTGAGCTAATGGAACAATTAGGAATAACAAAAATAGCTACATTTGACAAACACTTTAATAATAAAGGAATTGAAGTAATAGATCATTGAATTAAGTAAAAGGTTTTTACATAATATAGATGGCTAAAATTTTAATGATCTGTTATTAATTATTATTCTATCATGATTAATTTTCCCGTTTTGGGGTCTTTGTAGACTTTTCCCATTTCAACATATCCTTCACCTGAGCTATTAGATGTGTCTGGGGTGTCATTTAGCTCTTTTCCTTGATTGAGCTCGGAAACTTTTTGCATTGCATCTATTGTGTCTTGTTTTTGTTGTGGGGTTGTCTCATCATTGAAGATAACGGCTTGCATGTTCCAGGACATTACTAAAAATACTAATAGGCCTACTGCTATTACTAGCATCGCATCGACAAGATTTCCTGTACCTGCCATGGGGTCTTCTTCTACTCTTGATGAGCGTCGTGTACGTTTACGTCGGACCATAGTTTTACACCTTTTATATTTTATAAAAGAAAATGTTTTTTTTATTTGTTAAGTTTTAAAAAGTCTAAGGCTGCATCTGATAATGCTTCAAGATTTGATAAGTATTCATCATACCATCTTTTCCTGATTTTAGATACTAGGTATCCTACTGCTCCTGCACCGATACCCACTACTGTCGTGTCAAATGCGACGATAATTGCTTCTGCAAGTGTGTTAACATCTCCACTACCTAGAGCGGCTAATCCTGGTCCCATAGGAATTAAAGTCCCCATTAATCCTAAAGTTGGACCAATACGTGCCATAATATCTGTTTTTTCAAGGATTTTATCTATTGAGTTTTCTTCTTGTTCTATTAGTTTACGAGCTAAAGTTTCACTTGATTCTGTTGATAGATCATTAGATGAAACGAGTTCGATTAAATCGTTTTTCTGTTTGTTGGGAATAGGAGAGTCTGAAATAATCTTTTGAACTTCTTCTTCACTTTTTGCTAATGAAATATCATGAATTAAGTTTTTTATTATTAAAACTGGTATTTTTTTCCTACTGGTATATTCTGAAATGAGTCCTCCTAGAGTTATAACTGCATACACAACAAAAATCAACAATATAATTATCACGGGAATTAGTAAACTTTGGGAAATAACATTCAAACCAGAGGTTAAAAATTCACTTCCAGGAATATTTGCAACCATTTAAATCACCTAAGCATTATTATAAACATATAATTAGAAATATATAATTAATTTAATAAATTATTAATTTAATAAATTTGAAAGATCATATTAAATTTAATAAGTCTGAAAGATTATATTAAATTTAATCATGCCAAATTACTATCTTTAATTACTTAAAATACATTACATTTATTTTTTTATCAATTATTACATATAATATCACTATCTTTAATTTATTAATGATATAATTAGAAATAAGTTGTATCAAGAAATTTCAAGTTAAAACTTATGCTATTTTAAGAAGCTATTTTTTCGAGTTAGTATAATTCCTATAGTTATTAAAATTATGCTAGCAATAGCTATCCATATTATAGCCCCAGTATGTTCAATAGTTATTGAACCCATACTTTTTTGTAAAGTAGTAGCTATATTTGGAAGGAAAAGAGCAGATACTAGAAAATACAAACCTAAGAAAAACATAAAATTTCCAAGAACTATAGGATATGGTTTTTTTATAACTCTCATAAATAAACCAGATGCAAAATAAGAAACTAGTATAGTTACAACTAAAGCTAAAACTACATATGGACTTAAATCATTAACACCTAATCCTATTGTAGGAGCAACTAGTAATATGCTTACAACAATCGATAGAAAACAGCAAGGGCATGGAGCAATAACAGCTAAAGCCGCAGCAGTTGATGTATTTTTCTCATGAACTTTCCATTCTCTTATAGTTAAAACTCCTGCCACAATCATGATAGTTGCCATGATTAGGAAAAACACACTATTATAAGAGTAAATAAATTCAGTCACTTCTGCTGAATAGAAAGAAGCTATTCTTGTAATTAGATAAACACCAAGGCCATAACCAATAGCTATCCCAGCTATGATTTTTTTTGGAAAATTAGCCATACCTGAAGCTAATCCTACTTTAATTCCAAAAACTAAGACTGCAGCAAGAATACCGAATTGCCATAACATACTTATTGTATCCATAATTTATGCCTCGAACTTATTATAATATGATTATTAACTTAAGAACTATATAAAGTTTATTTTAACTTTAATAAAGTTTGTTTGAACACTATAATTTTTTATACATTCTTTATTTGATAAAAAATAGATTAGGTATATTATTGAAAAAAAATGTTTTTATTAGAATTAAAATTAGTAAAAAATAGATTAGGTATATTATTGAAAAAAAATGTTTTTATTAAGAATTAAAATTAGTAAAAAATAGATTAGGTATATTATTGAAAAAATGTTTTTATTAGAATTAAAATTAGTAAAATATTAAAAAAAGAAGTAATAGCTATTAAATCAGCCAATACTAACTTATTGGAATGATCATTGTTTTAGATAGCTATATAATAAATAAATATGTTAGGTAGATCTAAACGGATTACTGCTTATCATTCAATGATTAATAGCTTCTTTAACTTTATCAAAGAAACCTTTTTCATATTTTTGGATTTCTTCACCACTGATTTCAGCAAATTCTTCAAGGAGTTTCTTTTGTTGATCATTAAGCTTTTGGGGAACAACAACGTTAACAGTAACATAGAGGTTTCCTTTAGATTCTCTTCTCATTAAAGGCATTCCTTGTCCTCTTAGGCGGAATACAGTTCCACTTTGAGTTCCTGCAGGTATTTTTAATTTAGCTTCTCCATCAATAGTTGGGATATCTATGTTGTCTCCTAAACTTGCTTGGACAAAGCTTATTTGTTGTTCATAGTAAAGATTAGCTCCTTCTCTTTCAAAGTACTTGTGTTGTTTAATGTTTATTAAGACTATTAAATCTCCATATCCTCCATTAGCATCTCCAACATTTCCTTCTCCTGGGACTCTAAGACGTGAACCTGATTCAACACCTCTAGGAATTTTTATATTAATTGTCTTATTCTCTTTGATTTTTCCCTTACCATTACACTCTTTACAAGGATCTGTAATAATCTTGCCTTCACCATTACATTCTCTACATGGCCTGACATTCATCATCTGACCTAAGATTGTATTAGTTACTTGTTTTACTTGTCCAGTACCTCCACAGGTTTGACAAGTTTCAGGACTGCTTCCTGGCTCTGATTTGCTACCATGGCAAATAGGACAGCTTACATCATGTTTTATGTTTATGTCCCTTTCTATGCCTGAAGCTGCTTCTTCTAAGCTGATTTCAACTTCGCCGTAAATATCTGAACCTCTTTGGGGTCCTCCTTGGCCTCTTCCTCCACCAAATCCAAACATTTCAAAGATATTTCCAACATCAAAACCACCAAAACCTTGGAAAATATCATCAAAGTTGACATTTCTGAATATATCTTCATTAGAAAATCCATTCATTCCTGCATGACCAAATTGATCATAAGTACTTCTTTTTTCTTCATCAGACAAAACAGCGTAAGCTTCACTTATCTCTTTAAACTTTTCACTACCTTCTTCATCTTCACTAACATCTGGATGATATTTCATAGCTAATTTACGATAAGCTTTTTTTATCTCTTTCTTATCCGCTCCCTTCTCAACTCCGAGAACATCATAATAGTCACGCTTTTCTGGCATTTAGTCACCTATAGTATAAAATTGATTAAAAATAAAAAATTATTGTAATTAATATTCTAGTTTCTTGATTCAGTTCTTAATTATATAAGTTATAAATTAATTAATTTTGTAATGGGTATTTTATTTTCTTAATTTAATTATTTTAATTTATTTTAATTATATAAGTTATAAATTAATTAATTTTGTAATGGGTATTTTATTTTCTTAATTTAATTATTTTAATTTATTTTAATTATATAAGTTATAAATTAATCATAATAGTATTCATAATCAAATAAATAACAAACAATTCATTTGTAAAATTAAGTATTCATATGAAAATTTAGAAACAAATTTAAGTATGATTTTAACTAAAAATTAGGTAGGGATATTAGGATACTAATAGTTATAGTTTAACTAGTATATATCCTTTGATATTACTACCTTTTTAATAGATCTTATTTAGATTCTTATTATCTATAATTCATCGATTTAATATCAAATATATTGCTTTTTAGAGATTATTATTTTTTAACTTCATAATCAGCATCGATAGTATCATCATCCTCATTTGAATTAGGATTTTGATTAGGGGCTCCTTGATCAGCTCCAGCTTGATTTTGTTGTGCTTGCTGTGCTTCTTGATATATTTTTGCACCTATTTCTTGAACAATTTTAGTTAATTCTTCAGTTTTTTCTTTAATAGCTGAAATGTCGTCACCAGGAATGAGTTCTCTAAGTTCTCCAACTAATTTTTCAATATTTGATTTTTCATCATCAGAGATTTTATCTTTTAGCTCTTCAAGAGATTTTTCAGCAGTGTAAATCATTGAATCTGCATTGTTACGAACTTCAATCTCTTCTTGTTTCTTTTTATCTTCTTCAGCATTTATTTCGGCTTCTTTGACTTTTTTGTCAATTTCTTCATCAGATAATTTAGTTGAAGCCGTAATTGTAATAGCTTGTTCTTTTCCAGTTCCCATATCTTTAGCTGATACATTAATAATACCATTTGCATCTATATCGAATGTAACTTCGATTTGAGGAACTCCTCTTGGTGCAGCTGGGATTCCTACTAACTGAAATCTTCCAAGTGTGGTGTTATCAGATGCCATAGGTCTTTCACCTTGTAAAACGTGAATATCCACAGAAGTTTGATTATCAGCTGCTGTTGAAAATATTTGGCTTTTTTTTGCAGGAATAGTCGTATTTCTGTCTATGAGCTTGGTTGCAACTGCTCCCATAGTTTCAATACCAAGGGAAAGTGGAGTAACATCAAGAAGAACGAGATCTTTAATTTCTCCAGCTAAAACTCCTCCTTGAATAGCTGCTCCCATAGCTACACACTCCATAGGGTCTATTCCACGTTCAATTTCTTTTCCTATGTATCCTTCCACGAATTTTTGGACAACCGGCATCCTGGTAGGTCCACCAACGAGAATTATCTTGTCAACATCTCCCTTACTCATTTTAGCATCTTTTAATGCTTGTTCCATTGGAGTTCCACATTTTTTAACGATAGAATCAACAAGTTCTTCAAGTTTAGCTCTTGTAAGATTGTTTATTAAGTTTTTAGGGCTTCCATCAGTTCCCATGGTAATAAATGGTAAGTTTACTTCACTACTTAAAGTGGTTGATAATTCGATTTTAGCTTTTTCAGCTGCTTCTCTAAGTCTTTGAACAGCTTGATCATCATCCATAAGGCTGATACCAGTTTCTTTTTTGAATTCTTCAGCTAAATAATTCATTATGATATTATCCATATCGGTTCCACCGAGTTGAGTATCACCACTTGTAGATTTAACTTCGAATACTCCTCCACCAAATTCCATGATAGTTACATCTAATGTACCGCCACCGAAGTCGAATACCATTATTTCAACTTCATCATCGGTCTGTTTATCTATTCCATATGCTAAACTTGCAGCAGTTGGTTCATTTACAAGTCTTACTACGTCAAGTCCAGCTATTGTACCTGCATCTTTGGTAGCTGTTCTTTGATTATCATCAAAATAAGCTGGAACTGTAATAACTGCTTTTTTCACTTCTTCTCCAAGGAAAGCTTCAGCATCCTTTTTTATTTTCTGTAAAATGAATGCAGATATTTCTTGAGGAGTGTACTCTTTTCCTAAAGCTTTAACTTTTCTATCAGTTCCCATACTTCTTTTTATTGCACTAATTGTATTTTCTGGATTAGTAACAGCTTGTCTTCGTGCAGGTTCACCTACTAACCTTTGACCATCTTCTGTAAATGCAACATAACTTGGAAATGCTTTACCGTATTGTGTAGCTCCTTCAGCACTTGGTATTACACTAGGTTTTCCACCAATAAGAACAGCAGCAGCTGAGTTACTAGTTCCTAAATCAATTCCTATGATTTTTTCTTTTTTATCTGCCATAAATATCACCATTTATTTAGTTTAATATTTTTTAATATTTTTTAAATTAATTTTTAACTTTTTATTAAGTTTTTTAATTTTCAAATTTCTATTAATTTTTTATTAATATTTTTTAATTAATTTTTAACTTTTTATTAAGTTTTTTAATTTTCAAATTTCTATTAATTTTTTATTAATATTTTTAATAATATGAATTTTATATTGGAATGTAAATTTTAACTTTAGAAATTATAATTTTTACATAAAACAATTTTGAATTTAAAAAGTATGAAGTTAATGATTCAATCGAGGATTTTTGAGTTATTATAATACTAAATTATTGACTTTTTTATTTTTTACATACTCTAACTTTAGAATATTTAATAACCTTATCTTTTAAAGTGTATCCTTTCATCAATTCATCAATAATCTCACCATTTTCATGATCTTCACTAGCTTCGGCCATAAGAGCTTCATGTTTAAATGGATCGAACTTTTCACCCTTGGTTGGTATTTCACACAAACCTTCTTTTTCAAGAGTGGATTTCATTTTAGAATATATTAGTTCTACTCCATCTATTAAGCTTTTTTCATCTTTTGAATTTTCTAAAGCTCTTTCAAGATCTTCATAAATGTCTAAAATATTTATGATCAAATTTTCATTTGCAAATCTAATAATATCTTGTTTTTGCTTTTCATTTTGTTTTTTAAAGTTTTCAAAATCTGCTTGAAGACGTTGAAGGTGAGATACATATTCAGCTAATTCTTCATCTTTTTTCTCAAGGTTTTTTTTCATATTAGCTAATTCTTCATCTTTTTTCTCAAGGCTTTTTTTTATATTAGCTGATTCTTCTTGACTTTCTTTCAATTCGACTTTTGACTCTTTAGTATTTTTGTCATGAATCTTTGAATCAGATTTTTTGCCATCTGGTTCTTTTTTATTTTTTATTTTATCATCATTAGCCATTCATTCACCTTTTTTTAAATTATAACTAATGAAAAAGATTTTTTAATTATTTATATTTTTTCTGAACTTTTTTCATATATTAGCTATCTTAGAGAATAAATTCTAATAATTATAGCTATTATAGTAAGCTATTTAATAATTATAGCTTTTTACTATCTTAAAAAAATCCAAAAATATTAAAGTTACAAAAAGTTATCTTTCTCATTATGTTATAGTAACAAAAAGTTATATAAATGTTTCGATACATAATAGATATGATGACAAATAATTATATAAATAATCAATTTGATGATGTAGATATGGAAGCTATTCTCGATGTTATGGGATGCCGTACCCGACGAGAAATTATTAATCTTTTAAGAGAAGAGCCAAAATTTGTTAGTGAAATATCTCAAGAACTGGAAGTTGGTCAAAAAGCTATCATAGAACATTTGCGTGCTATGGAAGAACTTGGTATATTAGAATCCTCCTTTAAGAAGATTGTTAGGGGAAGACCCCGTAAATATTATGATATGCCTCATGATTTCAATGTACATATAACAATAACTAAAAATTCATTTGATATAAACATTTCAGATGAAAAATTGAATCAAAAACAACTTCCATCTGGAGATGAATGGTCAAAATTGTTGGATATTGAAAGAAAAATCGATCAGGGACATTGGGAGGCAGTTGAAGAGCTTAAAAATCAAATAAGATTATATAAAAATCTTACAAACAGAGCCGAATATATTTTAGAAAGAACAGATAGAAAATAGCTATCATATAAATAATATATAAAATTAAAATGTATAATAAAATATGCTTAATATGTGAAATGGATAGTAAGTATACTGATTTCAATATTAATATGAACTATTAGCTATAAAAAGAGTATTATGAGTTTTAAAAATGTTTATTTTGAGAGAGAAGAGCTGATTATTGATTGACCTAGTGATATTGATCCATCTCCTGCACAGGAGTTTCTATGTTGCACAAATTTAAAATTTGCATCTTCAATGTGTTTTTTAGTAGCTAATGTAATAGCTTCATTGTAAAAAACTCCTCCTGTAGCTCCAATTGTACTAATACCCTTTTTTTCAGCTACTTCAATAGCTATTTCAGCTAAACCTTTACCAACTGCCTCTTGTCCAGCAGCAGCTATATTTTTTTTATTTTCTCCAGAAGCTATTTTATCCATGATATCTTTTAATATAAGTTTAGTGTCTAGAACTGGACGATTGTCCATTTTTTTGATTTCAATTGGAATATCAATATCATCTTTTGCACCATAGGCGAAGGATTCTAGTTTCATTGCAGATTCTCCTTCATAGGTCCGTTTTCCACAAATATTTAAGGCCGCAGCTATTGAATCAAGAATTCGTCCTGTACTTGTTGTTATTCCAACATTTAATCCAGAGTTCAATTGCTTTAATAGACTTTTTATTTCCATTTCTCCATATTGGAAATAGTCTTTGTAATTTTTCATTAGGAGGGTTTTAAGTTCTTCTTCTTCATAGCTATTTTTTAAAATTGAAGTTAACATTCGAATAGGGTATTTGGTGGAAGTATCTCCCCCTGGCATTTTTTGAGGCATCAAAGAACCTAATCTTTCATAGCTTTTAATATCAGTATATATTATTTCTCCTCCCCAGGCGGTTCCATCATCTCCATATCCTACTCCATCTGCAGCTATATAAACTAATTCATCAAGTGAATTGTCTGCTGATAGCACTGCTCCATGAGCATGGTGATGTTGTATAGAAGTGAGATTAGCATTAAATTGTTCAGATAGCTCTTTTCCCAGTTGGGTGGTAAAAAATTGAGGATGCATATCACAAGCTATTGTATCAAAGTTTGATGTTTTTGTAATGTTCATCAGATGTTCAATAGATTCTTGAAGGAATTCATAAGTTTTAAATTTGTTGGTATTTCCAATATGTTGTGAAACGTAAGCTAAGCCCTGTTTTTGAATACAGAAAGTTACATCTAGTTCTGGACCAAGACTTAAAATGTTCGCATTTTTATTTATGATTTCTGGATTTAGTAATTTTAATAGATCATATGGTTCTGGAGCATATCCTCTAGATCTTCTGATAAATGATAGTTCATTGTTTCTATATCTAATTACAGAATCATCGCACCTATTCATGATTTTTCGATCATGAAGGAGGTAGTAATCAGCTATTCCATAGAGATTTTTTAAAATCTCCTTATTTTCTATCATCATTGGTTCTCCAGGTCTATTGGCTGAAGTCATGATATAAGCAGATTCATCAGTGTAACTAAATAGTAAATGGTGTAATGGTGAATAGGGAAGCATGACTCCGATATTATGTAGTTCAGGAGCCACATTATCTTCGAAATAATAATTTTTGCTTTTTTTAAGTACTACTATAGGCCTTTCTTTTGATAGCAGTGATTTAGCCTCAACATCGGACACTTCAGCGAAAGTTTTAACTGTTTCTAGATTTGAAGACATAACTGCAAAGGGTTGATTGAATCGGTTCAATCTTTTTCTTAAATTTTTAACAGGTCTTTCATCTGTTACTTTAGCTACTAAATGAGTTCCTCCAATTCCTTTAATAGCTAATATTTTCCCTTTATCCAATAGATTAACTGCCTTTTTTAAAGGATTTGAAATAGCTAATTCTTTTCCATCACTTTTATAAAGTGAAAGTGAGGGACCACAGATACTACAACAGCTAGCTTCAGCATGGTAACGTCTATCATTGGGGTCAGTATACTCGTCTTCACATTCATCACATAATGGAAAATCCTCCATCGTGGTATTAACTCTATCATAGGGTATTGATCCAATTACAGTAAATCGAGGACCACAATCAGTACAAGCTGTAAATGGATAATTATATCTTCTGTTATTAGGATCTCTTATTTCTTTTAAACAACTATCACAAATAGCTAAATCTGGAGGAATAACAGAAGCTCCTGAAAAATCAGCTGAACTTTCTAATATTTTAAAATCATTGGATTTCTTATATATATCATATTCATTATCATTTTCATCTATCCATTGAAGTTCAATGGAATTGATCTTAGCTATTGGTGGTTTTTCTTTTTTCAGGGTATCTAAAAATAGATTCACTCCTTTTTCGTTTTCAAAAAGGATAATTTCGACTATGTTCCCAAGATTTCGAATATTTCCTCTGAGGTTCAATGCATTAGCTATTCTATAAACTGTTGGTCTAAATCCTACTCCTTGGACGATTCCTTGAACCCATATTTTAGCTATTTTCATTGAAAATTTCACCAGTTCTAAAATTCTATAAGTTTAAAATATATATATTATTAACAACATAATAATTATTAAATGTTTATTAAATTAAGCATTGATAATTGATATTTTAAAATAATTTTGAGGGTACTACTAAAATAATTTTAGAAATATTTTTTAAAACTTTATTTTAACAAATTATCAATGTATGCTTTATTTATTAATATTATCTACAATTTTCATATTTAATGAGTATAAATAATTGATAATTTAAATATGTTTGATGAGTATAAATAATTGATAATTTAAATATGTTTGATGAGTATAAATAATTGATAATTTAAATATGTTTGATGAGTTAAGTAATATTATTAATTATAAGCATCTTATTAATAACCTTAATAATTTTTAATAATTTTAGTGTTTTATAAACTTTAGTGTTTTATGAATTTTAATAATTTATAAACTTTAGTGATTTATAATTATGTTTATAGTTGTTCTATGATTTTAACTTTTTAAAAATTTTAGTAATGTGATATAATGAGGGATATTCTTCAAGATCTATTAGAAGAAAAAATCAGTATTGAAAATGCTGAAAAACTTTTACGAGTTAATGATATTCTAGAATTAGATCAAATAGCTAAATTAGACATTGGAAGAGAAAATAGAACAGGATTTCCTGAAGCTATTCTGGCTCAAGGAAAGGATCATGATGATTTATTAATTATTATTAATGGTTATTGCACTAAAAAAAATTCTAACAATCTTCTTATAACAAGACTTGATAAGAATGATTATAATCGATTAAAGAAGGATTTGAAACATTTAGAAGAAAAAGGATATAATTTAGATTATAATAATAAGGCTAAAATATTGATTATATCTAACGAATCTAAGAATAAGCTTAGTACTAATTATGGTAAAATAGGAATCATCACTGGAGGAACTTCAGATATACCTATTGCTGAAGAAGCTAAAGTAATAGCTGAACAGGGTGGGGCTGAAGTTTTGACTTCTTACGATGTAGGAGTAGCAGGAATTAATAGGCTTTTTCCTCAATTAGCTAAAATGGTTAAAGAAGGGGTAAAAACCATAATAGTGTGTGCTGGTATGGAAGGAGCTCTGACTTCAGTGGTAGCAGGATTAGTAGATGTTCCGGTTATAGGTGTTCCAACTTCTGTGGGATATGGTATTGGTGGAAAAGGTAAAGCAGCATTGTATGGCATGTTACAATCTTGTGCTCCAGGAATAGCAGTAGTTAATATTGATAATGGATTTGGAGCAGCAGTTTTTGCTTTAACAATAATAAAAAACAACAAATAGCTATTGCTCCTTAGTCTACACTTTATCTTTGATTTAGTATACGCTTTAACACGTCTAGTAGTGCTTCTATTAAGACTTTTATCAGTTTTATTAGAAATTCATTGTTATTTAATGGCATATAGCTTAGTTTCTCTTAGTATTCAATTACTACATAATTTAGTATTTAATTTAAATTTTTAATAATATTTATTTGGATATTTTCTTGGATATAAGATTTATTTGGATATTTTCTTGGATATAAGATTTATTTGGATATTTTCTTGGATATAAGATTTATTTGGATATTTTCTTGGATATAATGTTTATTTGGATATTTTCTTGGATATAATGTTTATTTGGATATTTTCTTGGATATAATATTTATTTGGATATTTTCTTGGATGTTTTATTAAATTTTTAATAATATTTATTTGGATATTTTCTTGGATGTTTTATTAAATTTTTAATAATATATTTTATTAAATGTCTTATTAAATATTCAATTAAAACATTGTCAATATTTAATCATAATGAGAATTGTCATTAAAAAACTATTGAAGGGATTATTTTGATTATTGAAGAACTTAACGTAGATGAACATAATATTGATAAAGTAGCTAATCTCATTTACTATGTTGATGAGAAAACTTATTTTTACATATTTAAAAGTGAAAAAAAAGCTGTTTCAGCAATTAAAAGACTTCTATTAAGTGAATCTAATTTTATTAAAGAAAATAATGTAAAAAATAATAACAAACGGATTAATTTATTCGTTATTTTAGATAATGGAGAAAATAAGAATATTATAGGGATATTGGGTATAAATAAAGGTAAAAAAGAAAATTTTTCTAAGTCTTTATTGTATATGTTCAAATTATTGAATCCTTGGGATGCAGTAAGATTCTCTATGATGTTTTTCATAGATAATAAAATTCTAGCCACTGTTGATGAAGATGATTTTTATTTAGCAGAAATAGTCGTTGATGAAGCTCAAAGAGGAAAAGGACTTGGATCAGAAATAATAAACAAAATGATAGATTTAGCTAAATCAGAAGGATTTAAAAGAGTAGTTCTCGACGTTGATTTTACTAATGATAGGGCTAAAAAGCTTTATAAATCTTTGGGCTTTAAGAAATTCAATGAAAAATCATTTAAAGTCTTTAGTAAGGAGAGAGGAATGCATAACATGGAATATGTCCTAGAATAGTTGTCATGTCATTTATTTTTATTAATCTCTCTATATTATCTAACTTATTATTTTTATTTCTAGCTTATTATTTTTATTTTTCTTAGGGCTATTTATCATGTTTATCTAGCTAATTGTGCTTATTTTTCTTGTTTTGTGTTTATTGTGGGCTTTAGCTAGTCGTGTTTATTAATTCTCAAATTCCATTGTAGTTTGTTATTTCATCCTAGTTTGAAATTCATCCAATAGTTCATCTAAAGTAATTTCTTTATAAACTAGAAGCAAGAGTATATGAAATATTAAATCTGTAGATTCATGAATTAAATTATCTTGATTTTTGGAAGCTATTAAGACTTCAGCTGTTTCTTCTCCTATTTTTTCTAGTATCTTGTCTTCAGCTGTTTTACTACTATTTTTCATGATATTAGATGTATAGGAATCTATGGGATGGTCTCGTCGATTTTCTAATGTTTCATAGAGTTCTCTAATTATCTTCTCATCAGTCATATTTCTTCCTCACAATTCCTTTGGATTAGTTTTTTCTAGTTCCAGGTTTATGTATGGAAGCGTTTTTATTGTTTTGATCATGAGTTTGTTTAAGACTTTCGGTAATAGCTATTAGAGGGTGTTGAGCATCATCAATTATTTCTATATCATCAAATGTATGAATTCCTGATTTATCTGCTGTTTTTTCCATTCCTAGCTCTAAATCCTTTTTTAAATCGATAACATATGAGTCAATTGAATTACATCCTAAATTTCTAGCTGCTACTGCTCTGTGATGCCCATCGACTAGAATCCATCTATTTCCAGTTTTAACAACAATAGCTGGTTCTGCTAATCCTCTTTTCAATTCATAAGTTCTTCCTTGTAACTCATCGGCGTAAACTTTATCTTGTGTGGGTCTTAAATCATCAGTACTCACTTCCATACGCTTTAAACTTGTTTTAATTCCATATAGCTGTTCTAAAGTTTTTTTAAAATAGTTAACTTTTGTAGGAGTTGATCGTTCTATGTGGGATCGAACCATGTCTGTGTTAGTGATTATTCCTTTCAACATTCCATTTTCCCCAACAACTGGTAATCTGGATATGCCTTGTCTAAACATAACTCTTGATGCATCATTAATTGACATATCTTGACGAGCTATAACTACATCTGTGGACATAATGTCTTTGACTAAATCTTCCCATTCCTTTAACAAAAGATCAAAAGCAGTTACTATGCCTACGATATTTTCATCATCATTAATAACTGGAAAACCATCGTGTCCAGTTTCCTTCATTAATTTAATAACTTCTTCATTCAAAGTGTCTGGTTTAACACTTATAACCTCTTTGGTCATATAATTTCTTACTAGAGATTTACTACTCATTTTTACCCCTTTTTGATTTATTTTCTCTAATTATATCTATCATTAATTATCTAATATATTTTTTAAAATTTTCACGGTTTCCCCAGGATCTGCTTTTCCACGAGTAAGTTTCATAACTTGACCTACTAAAAAATTAAGAGAAGCCTTTTGTCCTTTCTTATAATCTTCAACAGCATTTGAATTTTCATTTATGGCTTGTTTTGCAGCCTCAACAGTTTCATCTTTTTTTACAACACCTATTAGTCCTAGCTCTTCAGCTATTTCTTTTGGTGTTTTACTATTGTTTGGCATATTTTCAATTATTCTTTGGCCAGATTTTGTTGTAATTTCTTTATTTTGCAAGAGCTTTAAAAGTTCAATGATATTGTATGGTGTGATCTTACTATCTACAAAGCTAAACTTATTATAAGTTAAAACTCTTTTTAATTCATCTCTCATCCAAAGTGCTGCAAATTTTGAATCAATATCTTTAGTTACTTCTTCATAGGCATTAGCTAATTCTAATTCCGAGGTTAAAACTTTTGCAGACTCTTCATCTATATTATATTGCTCCATGAATCTTTCTACTTTGTGATGAGGAGCTTCAGGCATAACTTCAGCTACTGTATGAATTTGATTATCATTTACTTCGATTGGTGGGAGGTCAGGATCAGGTATAAACCTATAATCATCAGCATCTTCTTTAGATCTCATAGCTACAGTTATCATTTGAGATTCTAAATATGCTCTAGTCTCTTGTTTGATTTCAACCCCTCTTTTCAGGAGATTTTTTTGTCTAATCATTTCAAACTGAAGAGCTTTGTAAGCACCTTTAATAGAATTAATGTTTTTTATTTCGGCTCTTTTACCACCTTCAATTGAGATATTTACATCTGCTCGCATACTTCCTTCACCACGAGCACTTTCACTATAATTTAAAACCCTAATAAGCTCTTTTAGAAATGTTCTAGCTTCTTCAGGTGAGTGTATATCAGGCTCTGTAACAATTTCTACAAGTGGAATTCCAGACCTATTGAAATCAACAATACCATGATCTGGTTTAAATTGCCCTGGGTCCTCTTCCATATGTATCTCTCTTATCCTAATTCCATTTAAATCTCCTTCATATCCAATAGGAACGGAAGTTCTTTGATATCCGGAAGGTAAATCAGGATAATCGTAATGTTTTCTCATAAAATAAGTTATGTTTTGGTCTATTTTACAATTTAACATTAAAGCTATAGTTAAAGCATTTTCAAGAGCTTTTTCATTAGTAGGATAAGGCTTAGCACCTGGTTGGTTTAAACAAACTGGACAAATGTTTGTATTAGCAGGCTCATCTTTGTAATTAGTAGGACAATCACAAAACAATTTTGAATTAGTTTCTAATTGTACGTGAATTTCAAGTCCACATTTCATGTTTATATTAATTCCTCCGATATTATAGTAATTAGGGAATGATTCTGATTATAGTATTATGATTAGATTGTGATTATAATTTAGATATGAGAATCATTAATTCAAATGATAATCGTTTATTATAAGTATCTAAATAATTATTATAGATAATGGTTAATATAATAGCTATTCTATATAAAGATTAATCTATTCCTTATTTTATATATAATTTCTATATTTTTCTATAATTTTCTATTATAAATCAATGGATTTTTATTAATAAACGTTATTATTTATTCAACAATTATTATATTTAATTATTTTATATCTTATAAATATTTCCTCATCTATTATAAAATTCTATTATCTTCAATATTTTATAAATTTTTGATTATTTAATATTTTATGATTGGGAGATTTTATTTGTTTTTTAAAGTTTTTGATTATTTAATATTTTATGATTGGGAGATTTTATTTGTTTTTTAAAGTTTTTGACAACTTATATCTTATAGCTATTTTGTTTCTGAATAGCTATTTTATTCCTGAGCACATTTTCTGTGATAACCAGTAATAAGAATTAATCAGTAATAAGATTTCTTTTGAATAATTGGTTTTAATATTTATTTTCTAGTGATTCATCGATGTATCTTTTTATAAAAATATCTAGTTCTGAGTCGAATTGACTTTTATTTGATCCTAGCTTAGAAATGTCTGTAAATGTTCCTTTTAATTTTCGACCAGTCCAATAAATTTCTTCTTCCACACGTTTTCCGTATCTAGTTCCAAACATTTTAAATAAGGGAAATTTTGTAATTCCATTTGCTCCACTCATCACCAATAGCCCAATGTTAGCCAAATTATCAGTCCAAGTTCCACAAATTATCTCTATTTTTGGGAAAGTTAGGCGTATGGTAGCTACAATTCCTGCATAATAGATAGATGATGGTTGGGATGAATTTTCGAATATTGTCCCCTTATGGGGATTAAGAGAGTAAAAAATTACCCTATTTATTTTATGCTCTTTTATATATTGAATAAGATAAGTCAAATCTTCTGGACTTTCTCCTAATCCTAAAATGATTGTAATTGCCTTTTTAAAGCCTAAATCTCCAGCCTTATCTAACATTTCACCGATATCACTCAAAGATTTACTAGGACAGATTTTTTCATGTAATAGGGGATTAGCTATTTCTACTGCTCCAGTTACTCCAACTATCTCTTCTCCATATTTATCTAAATCATTAGTTATTCCAATGTTTAACCAAACTGGAGATCCAGTTATTTTGAAGATTTTAGTAGCTATTGCTTTTATTTCATCAGTGTCAAAAGAATCATAACCTCCTGATAAAAATTCAATATTCCAACCTAAACGTTTACAGAGTTCAGATTCCGCTAATATTGCATTTACTTTTCTTTTAGCTTTTTTTGGATCTTTAATTTTGTTTTTTTGTGTGCTCATATAGCAGAAGCTACAATCTCCTTTATCACACCACCAAGAAAGAAATAAAGCTCTTTCAAGAGTTACTTCATCATATCCTTCTTTTAAACTATGTTTATTGGCATTAGTTATTAAATCCAAAGTTTCAAAGTTTTTTATTTTATCTATAACATCCATAGTTTTCATTTGATCAAATTTTTTCTAAGAATATTTTACTATTTAGTCTATTTATCTAATTCAATTTCTTAGCTATTATTTTTTTAATTATTCTTCTCTGCTCATTAGCTATTATCACCATTTATTATTTTCATCCTTTAGTTATTATCATCATTTATATTATCATCATTTATTATTTTCAATTGGTGCTATTCATAAGTTTATCCACGAATATTTTAATATTCATTTTTTAATAATGTTTTAAAAAATTTGTTCATTAAGGATATAATTAATCAATTCTCCAATAATTTTATATCTTATAAAATGAATTAATTATACTATACTAAAATTATTAATAATATTATAAAATCATGATTACTAATACCTAGTTATAATTATTTTCTAATTGTTTTATAAATTTAGATTATTAATGATTATTGTAAATTTTATATAAAATCTTTATGTTTTGTTCATAATACATAATTTATTAATCATAACTTATTAATGCATAATTTCTAATAAAATTAAATATAAATTACTAAATTAATAATTAATAAATTAATCTTAAATGGTAAATAAGTTATTAATATTAACATTATGATATCATATTTATTAAATAATTGATGAAGTGACTTTAATGGTTTTTTGTAGCTATTGTGGAACTCAAAATCCAGATGGAGAATCAAAATGTGTTAAATGTGGGAAACCATTGAGCTTAATGGGCAATAATCCATCTAATAAACGTAAATATGGGGTTAATTCACCTAAATCTAAACTTGGTTCTAATAATCTTAGTTCTAATAGTTATCATCCAGAATCTAATAATTCTGATTCTATTAATAAGCCTATAAAAGAAAGATATCAAATAAGAGAGAGCAGAAATCCAAATGGTCCTTCCCCAAGAAATAGCTATTCTCCAGAAGCTAACTATCCTCTTGATAGAAATTTCAATCAAAACAATTATAATAATGATGTACGCACTAAACTGGATGATTCATTCATATCAAGTCAAAAACAAGGCTACGGAAATCCATATTATCATAGTCAACAAAATTATGAATCTAAAGAAGTTAGCAAAAGTACAATTGAGTGGGATGTTGTAATTGCCACAGCACTTCTAGTTATAATACTAAGTGCTATTCTTAATAGATTTATCCCAACTTTAGGAATTTTTATCTCTTTGATAATGGGATTAATATACATTTTGGTAGCTACTAAATCTAAATTGAGTCTTGTAAAATCTATTCCTTTAGCTATTGTCATGATTTTAGCAGTTTCTGCTTATTTTTCAATTTGAAGATATATTTTGTTGTGAAATTTGAGTAAATTAATTCAAAACATTGGTCTCATAATTATCAAAAGGTTTATATACGATGATTATCAACTTAAATATTGCTGTTTAATGTTTGTTAAATTTTAAGCATAGGCTGTTATTAAGTTAAAAATATAGCTTGGGTTGTCATTTGCCGTCGTAGCTCAGTAGGTAGAGCGTTCGGCTGTTAACCGATTGGTCACAGGTTCGAGCCCTGTCGACGGCGTTTTTGGGCCCATAGCTTAGCCAGGTAGAGCGCCCGGCTCATAACCGGGCGGCCATGGGTTCAAATCCCATTGGGCCCATTAATATAAGCTTTAAATTCAACTATTTTAAATAAATGTTCATATTTTGCTCCGGTGGTGTAGTCCGGCCAATCATTTCGGCCTTTCGAGCCGAAGACTCGGGTTCGAATCCCGGCCGGAGCATTTTCTATTAATTATTAGTTATATTCTATTTCAAAGAATAATATCATGTTTTAAAGGTTTTTAATGGACATACCTCCTTTTAATCTAAAGCGGGGGTGCCCGAGCGGCCAAAGGGGACAGGCTTA
The DNA here is from genome assembly GCF_001639285.1 of Methanobrevibacter cuticularis. Classification (GTDB taxonomy): domain Archaea; phylum Methanobacteriota; class Methanobacteria; order Methanobacteriales; family Methanobacteriaceae; genus Methanobaculum; species Methanobaculum cuticulare. Next base: position 23,415 of record NZ_LWMW01000087.1, read on the forward strand.
GGACCTGTTGACGCAGGTCTACCAGGGTTCAAATCCCTGCTCCCGCATCATTCTTTAAAACTCTTATTAATTCCTTAAATTTATTTGTAATCAATGCCGGGGTGGGGTAGGCGGTTATCCTACGGGACTGTGGATCCTGCGACTCGGGTTCGAATCTCGGCCCCGGCCCCATTTTTATTTTTGTAAACAATCTTTAACTTCTATTTTTTACTAATTTTTAAGTTCTATTTCATAAATCAATAGTTTCTAAATTCTTATTAATTCTAATTTTTAAATTTTTCATCTTTTTTAGGTCTCCTATAGCTTTAGTTGTATTCCTTGCCTTTTTAGCTTTTTTATATTTATTTTTCCTTCTTCTTTTTGAAATAAAACTTTTCATTTGCTATCATTAATCTTAAAGTATATTTAGAATATAACTAATTTTAATAAATTATATAAATGAATCAGTTATATAAATCAAATAAAATAAGAAAATTACAAAAGTTAAATGAAAATGATTATTAATTGATTAATTACTTAATTAAAGAATTAATTAGTTGATTAATTATCTCTTTCATCGTTCAACAATATTTAATAATGTTTCATCGTTATTACGGATTTAAGTGTTTGGTAACATGGTCAAAAAAGGTTCAAATGAGGAAAGAGATTTAGTTCATAAATTATGGGAGAAAGAATTTGCAGCTATGAGGGCTCCAGCTTCAGGAGGAGCTACTAAAAAACCTCTTCCAGATGTTTTGGCGGGAAATGGCACGATATACTTAGCTATTGAAGTTAAATCAACTAGTAAAGATAAGATTTATATTGATTCACCTCAAATTGATGCTCTTTGTGAATTTTCAGAGATTTTTGGAGCCGAACCTTACTTAGGCATAAAATTCAAGCATACTAAATGGCTATTCTTGACTCCAGAAAGAATGGAAAGGACTAGAAGTGATAATTACAAAGTTGAAAAAGATTTAGCTCTAAAAAATGGTTTAGAACTTGATGAAATAATAGGAAAAGACAAACAAATCAAATTTTAGCTATTTTCCTACTATAATTTATAAATATCGAAAAAGACAACCAGATTACTTTTAGCTATTTTTCAGTCATTGTAAGCTATAAATAATTCTATTTTTAATTTAATTTTAATTACTAAAATGAAGCATAATTTTTTTCAATGTAGTTTTTTTATTTTTATTCTTTTATAAATATCCAAACATTTAAATATTAAATTCACAATATATAATTTTATGATGCCAAGGTAGCTTAGAGGCGAAGCGGTGGACTGCAGATCCATTACACGGGAGTTCAAATCTCTCCCTTGGCTTCGGATTTAATGTTTAAAATCGAATATATTATCTATTTACTAAATAGTGGGGTTATAGTGTAATCTGGCATCATCTGGGACTCCAGTTGTCTTTGAAGAAAAAACGCGCAATCTGACAGTATGATGATCAATTGGAGTACTGAGACATGAGAAATCCCAGGATTGGGGTTCAAATCCCTGTGACCCCATTTTTTACTCTTTTTTTAGCTATTTACTAATTTTCAGCATTTCAATAAATAATTGGAGTATTTTAAGTAGCTTATAGATTTTAATAGTTATTTTTAATCATTGAAATGGTTACAAATTGTAACCGTTTGGTATTACAACTTTTCACAATCTCAAAAATAAGATACGCAGGATTGTGAAAAGATAATGAAGTTTTCAGAAACTGATATAAAACTAATGCAATTAATACAAAGAAGAAATTTAGGTAAAGCTAGCATTAGAAAATATAATATTGTTTTTAGAGAAATATATGAACTAATTGGAAAAACACCTTCACAGTTAATAGCTGAAGCTAAAAAAGAAGAACAACCATTTAATAATGAAAATGGAATTCCTCAGATATTGGATTTATCTGAAAGAAAAGTTAATTCCTACCAACTTTTATATAATAACTTTTTAAAAAGTAAAGGTAATTCTGAAGGGGTTAGAAAACACAAAATAGTATATTTCCGTGCTCTTTTTAAGGAGTATGATATTAAGCTACCTAAAATGATAAAGTATAATACTTCAATTAGGAGAACTCGAATTAAAGATATACCTTCATGGGATGATGTTAAAAAAAGCTTAGATTTTTGTAAAAGCATTAGAGATAAAGCTTTAGTTTTATTAATAGCTACCTCAGGCATGCGAGGAGGAGATATTGTAAGCTTAACAATTCAAGATTTTCTTGAAGCAACATCTATTTATAAACATAAATCTAAATTGGATAAACTCTTATCTAAAAACCCTTATGAAATAATACCTTGTTATGATTTTTTCCCTGAGAAAACTAAAAAAGAAGGTAACCTTTGTATCACTTTTAATACAGGTGAGTGTAGTTATTTTATTTTTGAGCACCTTAAAGAAAGGATTAAAGAAGGATGCACAGTTGAATTAGAATCTCCTCTATTTATAAGTAACGGAAGTAGTTCTGATTTTATATCAGCTGATTGGTTAAGAAGGATACTAAAAACTTTAAATGCTACCTTAAATTTAGGAAAAGATAAAAATGGTCTTTATGGAAAATTTCGAGGACATAATCTTAGAAAACTATTTTCCACTACTTGTAGGCAGAATATAACTAATGTTGTTGTTAAAGCTGATAAATACAGTGAATTAGATGTTGTGAGTATATTTACAGGACATGCTCCTCCAAATATGAGTAATTCTGATGTTTATGATGCTGTTGATAGTGAAGATAGCTTTGATAGCTACTTAAGAAAAAACTATGAAGCATTAATACCCTACTTAACAATTGATAAAACACAATTCCTGGTTGAGGAAGAAAATAAAGATTTTGAAAATGAAATTATGAAGATTAAAAATTCAGTTGATGTTTTATTGAATAACAAGGAACAATTAACTTCATAAAAAACTATTCTTTTTTAAATATCTTTTTTTTTATTTTATTTTACTCTATAATAATATCATATTTTTCTTCATTTTATTATATTAAAATCTCAATATATTGAAACAATTATAATAAATATATGCTATTAACTATTTCTTCATTTCATCAGATAACAGCTAAAAAAACATACATTATATTGTAAAAAAATCACGCTTATTAAACTCCGAGCTGGCTGCGATTTAATAGAGAGAAATTATTATTTTTATTTTACCTCTATTAAATATATAACGCCAGATCGTCGTCGAAAGCGACTTTTTTTCAAGCCTAAAGGGCAATTCGCCAAAAAGAAATTATTTTTTTATATCATGCTTTTTGGCTCATTGAATAGATATAAAAACATGGTTAAGGGCGTATTGATTAATCACGGCTTATTTTAGATATTACTCTTCATTAACTCTACCAAAAAGCTAATACTATATTAAATACAATATAATAATATAGAATAAAGCCAAATAGATGTGGTATGGTTAAAATGAGAATAAGGCCAACGTATTATACTTCAAGTTTTTATAACACTATTGAAAAAACTGGACTATATCTTTTTTCCTGGAAAGGCCGACGAAAACCTATTTTTTGTTCATTGAAGAATTTCAGAAAATTTTTTTAAGAGTATATAGTTACTTATTATTAGTGAGTTTTTATAATTTTAGAAAAAGAGTTTACTATAATGAATATTTTCTATTGATATAATGGATTATTAGTGCTTTTATTTTAATAGTTATCTTTATTTCTTATAGAAATTTTAATCATATATTTCATATAATTAAAAGACATAATTTTTTTCACATGTAATAGTTATTAAGATGTCCATAGATCATACATTATTTATCTAATTCTTCCATGAATTCTATTACTTTTTCTCCTTCTGGAGTTATTTTATAGTATCTTCCTTTTTTGCTTTGTTCATTCAAACAAATAATAAGACCCTTTTCTTTTAATGAGTTAAGGTATCTACTAAGGTGAGTATATGATAGATTATCTTTTTTTCTTATTTCTGATGGCATCATTATTTTCTTTTTTAGTATTTTTAAGATTTTTGTCCTGTGTTTTGATAATTTTACGAAAGATACTTTTTCAATTAGCCCCTCTTCTATTTCATCCATATTAATAGATATTTATTATTTTGATAAAACTACTTAAAGCATCCATTAAGACCCTGTTAAGACATAGTATTTAAATATTAAAAAATTTATATACAAATAAAATGTTAATAATTTAGAAAAAGATTACAAAATATCACGAGACTTATGGATATGGTTTAAAAAGTGTATGTAAGTAGCGATAAATAATAAATAAATAGTAAAATGGATTCCAGATTATATTAATAATTGCAGATAAGGAATATTTTCATCTTGGAAAGAATATTGTATTTATAATATAATTATTATTTTATGTATTTTAATACTTCTTTTCCTAAATCTGTGATTTGATAGAGTCTTCCTTGAGTTTTTTCAGGATTAAGGACTATGATAAGTTGTTTTTCTTTTAATTCTTTTAAAGTACGGCTTACATGGTTTATTCTTATCCCGGTGGATTCTGCTATTATTGAAGGAATTTTTAATCCTTCTTTCAAATCGATTAATACTTTCATACGATACTTTGACATCTGAACATATGAAATTGCATCAATGGTTTCTTTATCCATATTAATAATAAAGTCTTGCAAAATATTATAACTATTAACACCAAAATATTATATATTTTTACCAAATACACACCAAACTATATATAAGACATTTATCAAAAATTTTCATAAATACAATCAATTTTATAATAATTAGAAATAGGTGATAAATAATGCGTTATGAAGATGTTAATTCTAATCAAGAATTAAATCAAAAAGTCACAGACTATGTAGCATTGGGCTACAAAGTAGAAAATAGAACATCTAGCTATGCAAGATTAGTTAAAAATGATTTTAGTTGGGGAATATTTGTTGTTCTTTTTTTATTTTTATTTATAATAGGTGCTCTTATATATTGGGCTGTGAAAAGTGGAAATAAAGATGAAATAATAATCAGAGTTAAAGAAAATGATACTCCAAATCCTATTATTAGTTCCAATGCTATTAAATATTGCACAAAATGTGGAGGAGCTATAAACTCTGAAGAAACAAAATTCTGTCCAGAATGTGGAACAGAAATTAATTAGGTGAAACTATGGCAAAAACAAAGAAATGTATGGATTGTGGAACTTTTAATGAGCAAGATTCTAAGTTTTGTGAAAAATGTGGAAACTCGCTAAATCAAAATGACACAACAAAACCTCAAGAAAGCACTGTTAATATGATTGATTGTCCTTTTTGTGGGCAAAAAATACCAATGAATTCTGAAAAATGTAGCCATTGTGGTGAGTGGCTTGATCCATCTAAAGACAATCCACATGGTGTTTCAATAGTTTTAGGATACATAATTAGTATATTTGGATGGTTAGGATTAATTCCAGCTATTTATTTATTAACTCGTGTTTCATCTAGTGCTAAAAAGCATGGTGTGATACAATTAGTTCTTAGTATAATTTTTGGGTTTTTGGGCCTGTTTGTTAATTTTTATTAACTTTATTTTCTCCTAGCTATTATTAAATAAAAAAATGAATGAATGATGTAGTTTTTAATGGTAAAAACAAAGAAATGTATGGATTGTGGAACTTTTAATGAATTATAGTTTTATGAAAATAAAAGGTGATTGAGTTATGGATGATAAAAATTTCGGAATAGGATTAATGGTAGTGTTATTATTACTGGGCATTGTTATTTTTGGAGCTTATGTTACAAATATTGGTACTGATAGTTCTGATGTAAATATGAACGATTCTATTGATAATGGTTCTAGTTCTGTGGATTCGGATGAAACCAACATCACAAGCACGGATAGTAGTGAAAAATCTGATAATGCTCCTATTGATACTTCAAGTAGTAGTTCTGGTGGAACAGAAGAGATATTTACTAACAATGTTTTAGAAAGATATGATTTCGATGGAGATGGAAGAATTTCAAGAAGCGAGTGGAATACATGGTGTTCATATGAAGGATATGACTCTATGAGTAATTGTGATACTAATGGTGATGGATATTGTAGTAGAAGTGAATTAAATACATATTCGCATAAATATGGATATTAACTACAGAAAAATGGAACTAATAAAGGATAAAAGTTAGTTATATCAAAAGAGGGATAGTTGATATGGAAAAAAATAAAAAATAAGATTATATAGGTGGGGGGACAAGCAACCCCACGTCAACGTTCATATCCAAAATATTTAAAAAATTTTAAGAGGTGAAAAGATGAAATGGAAAAGTTTAGGAATAGCTGGAGGATTAGGAATAACAATGACTTGTTTAGCATTGAGAGAAGCATTATCAGATACTACAATATATTTTTTAACACAACATCAAGGTGCAAGAATAGGATATTTACAAGAAATAATTCCATTTATTATAGCTATCGTAATAATTAGCTTTATAATATATAAAATAGCTATTGTAGCTGAAGAAAAAGGTTATTTATAGCATAGAAAGGTTTAATTGGACCTTAGTAAGTCCTTAAACTACTACTTTACTCAGCCATGACCTGAGCATGTCGATAAATTAAAAGGTGAAAATATGAGACAATGCAAGTTTATAATTAGATGTGTGAAATGTGATTATGAAGAGCCAGACAAATATACTGAAAATTGTGATTTTGAAGGAAATGATTCAGGGATAGTTTGTTCTAATTGTGGAGGAGAAATGTATTATTGTCTTGAATGATTATTTTAGATGAAAAATATAAAAAATTATTTTATAAGTTAAATCATATAGTGGGAAGGTATTGGATATATGTCCATCCGTAAAATTAGAAAATCATGGTCATCAACAGGAAATGAATCAATATATACAAAATTAAATAGATTCTTATAAACTGTCAGGGAAAAATTAGCATATTAAAAAAGACCATGCAACTGAAATACTGATGGTTTATTTAAAAATTATAGCCTATTTTTTCCAGATTTTCTTTTATTTAAAACATTATATTATCATGATATGATTACAAGTTTGTTAACTATGATCTATAAAAATTTTGAGCTTTTTTTATTATTTAAGATTACAATGGTGTTGAAAAATGACTTATATATATGCACATTTCTTTAGTAATGGAGATAAATATGTTGGGATCTCTAATCATCCTGAAGAACGATGGAAAGAGGGTTTTGATTCAAATAATTCAAGACAATATAATCATAAGGTTTTAATAGCTAATGAAAAATATGATAGGTTAAGTTTAGTGATTAGTGAGAACTTACCAAGGCGAATAGCTGAAACAATGGAAGCTATATTAATAAATGGTTTTGATGATTTTAATTTGAATATAAAAGATGAGATAATACCAAATTTACATGGGAATGATGTTGTTTGTATTTATACTGAGAATTTTTCGCATGTTTATCCAAAAATCGATGGAGAAATATTATATCATTCCCCAGAAATAGAAGAAAATAATAATTATCAATTATACGTGGGAAAAGTGTTAACAAGAATAGAAATAGAAGAAATAAAAAAAGAAAAAGAAAAAATAGTAAAAGAGGAAATAAAAGAAGAATATGATAAAATAAAGGACGAAATCTCTGAAAAAGAGTTTTGGGAAAAGTACAATGAAAAAAAGAAGGAATATGGAGATATAAATTTTTTGAATGGAGTTGATATGGCTAGATCTATTGTAAGTGAATATATCATCGAAATAGCAAGAAGAAAAAGGAAAGAAGAAGAAAGAAGAGAAGAAAGAAGATTATGTAAATTAGCACAACAAAATGGAGTAAGTGTGCATGAAATAAAAAGACTAGAAAAAATAGAAAAGGAAAGAGAGAGAAAAATGAAATATATGGGTAATGGAAAAGGAGGAGTAAATTTAGGAAAAATATTAGAAAATAATAAAAAAGGACATAGAATTGAAGAAAACTATGGTAATGGAAAAGGAGGAGTAAATTTAGGAAAAATATTAGAAAATAATAAAAAAGGGCATAGATGGGGGTAAAAATAATTAGGGAAATATGAAAATGACCGATGAGGAAATAGAATGGTGAAAAAGGCGATATAGGAAGAAAAATGGAGAATATGAGGTTGAAAGAGAAAATTATGAGATTTACGATGAAATACTAGAACAATATAATAAAATTAAAAAAAATTTCTAAAGAAGAAATTTTAGTAAAGATGGACGAACTAAAAGAAAACATAAAGATATAGATTTTATGGGTGATATTGACATAGCCATGATTATTGTAGGAGAATATAGTAGTATTTTTTAAAAATTATTTTGGCACAAAACTCTCGCATGAATCATTGTCTCCTTTCAGTTCTCCTGTTAAAGTACAGCCAGCACTCCAGCGCCCTATCCTATAATAATCATCTACAAGGCCGTAGTATATACAATTTTTACAGAAACCCATATTGAATCACAAGAGTTATTTATATTTTTTAGATTATTTATATTTTTTCACCAATCAATACACATATAATGTTCTGATTGGGCTATATATGGAAGTAGTTTAATTATATTTGATTATATCAAGATAAATCTCAATCAGGCGTTAGATTAGGTTTAAAGCAGATGAAAAGTGTGGAAAAAATTAAATAATTGTAATAGTAACTTCAAATAAAATATAAAGAATTTTAACAGATATAAATAATATAAAATTAAATATACAAAAATGAAGTAATATAGTGTAGTAAGGCTGATTGAATATTGATGGTTTATTGTTTTAATAATTTTGACATATGGAAGATTATTTCTTAGATGAACTGATTTATTGTTCTTTGTTTAAAAAATCGGATGTTTTTTGTGAGTTATAGGTAAGCACAGTTTGAAGAAATGTCGCCCTGCTTATTCTAGAGATGCCTTTTTTTATGAAAGGTTTTTTTTATTCTTCATCTGCTGAACCATTTTTATTATTATAGACTAATTAATAGTGGCTATTGATAATAATGATAGCTATTATAGATTCTTATTAATTTTATTAACCATTACTTTTATTATTTTTGATATCGTCATAGAAAATTCATATGAAACAAATGTTTATCATTCATAGAGTAGTTTACTTTTTTTAGAGAATACGTCTAATTTTTGTGCTGGCGGTTCACAGGAGACCTGTTATTATGTTCATAGCTGATTTTTGGATAATTTTTTTGAAAGTCATTGTAGTAAAATTATAGTCTTAAAGTAGTTTATTATTTTTGTTATAAAAAAGTTGCTGTGTGTTCTTTATTTTTAATTTATTGCTTAATTATCAGTTGTATGAAGAATTTATTTTTTAACACTATAAAATTTGTTTTTCGTTACATTTTTTTAAAGGGATGATAAGGCTTATTTTCTTGATTTGATGGGTTTAGCTTCCTATTACATTTTTTGAGTGTAATGAAAAATAAAAACTGTAATGGTTTTAAAGCGCGACTCTTGGGTCTTAAGGATTGTGGAGAAAAGAGAGTCCTTGGAAAAAATTTCATTACAGTTATATAAATATATAATTATTATATAATACTCTAATAATATATTTATATATATGGATACTGGAATTCATAGACTTTTATATATAGGGGGTCTTAATTTGAAAAACTGTAATGGGAAAAATCAATATTTTAACTTCTCTTCCACACACCTTTAAGAGCTTTAGTCGCGAAATGAAAATTAAAAAATCTAATAAAATAATAATATATGATATATTAAAAAATAAAAAGAAAATATAGTTTTTATTAAAAAAATAGCTGATTTTAGATGTTTTAAAAAATCTGTAATCAGTATATTAAAAAGTGTAATGAAAAAAAATAAAAGTGTTAAAGCCCTAATACCTCAATAGGAATATTAACATATCGTATATTCTTTCCATCACTATCGATTCCGGTGTTATGTTCTTTGAAGAGATTTAATATAGTTCGGATATTCATATTATCGAATTTATGACCTTCTTTCCTTAATCTCTTATTTATTTTACCTGTAACTCTAAGATACTTATTATTACTAGTCATGGATAAGTAAGGTATTCTTTGTTCCTCAACAACTCTAATGAATTTAGGCTCTCTACTTTTTTGAAGTTTTTGGTTTCCTAAAGTTTCATCTTCAGGTAGTTCGCCACGATATCTATCTTCATAGTTAAAGTCTTTAATTATTACATCAAGGATCGCTTGTCTATACATATCATCAATATTCTTATTCAGATTTTCGCTATCGTCGTATTCTAATAAGACTTCTTCAATACTTAAACTTTCTAAGAATGAATTAAGTATATCTTCAAAGATTTCTTTTTGGTATTTTTCCTTAACTTGATGGAAGAATTCTCTGCCAAAAGCTTCAAAAGCTCCAAAGTCAGAGTTTTTGTAACCTTCATTATCGCTGACATTAAAAAGTTCTTTAAACTCTTTTCCTTTATCTAAAGAGACATCTTCAGGACCAAAAGACATATTAAGAACTCTTTTTACCTCAGATTTTTCAGTAGACTCATAATAAGTATTACTGGTAAATATAGCTATAGAAAGCGCTAGTTGCTCTTTTTGAACCCATTCACCATCGATCCATTCATGTTTACTTCTTGATGAGTTTCTATCACGAACAGATTTAATCATAGGACGTAATTCGTTATCAGAAAGTAGAGCATCTGCTTCATCTATTAAATCCGGCCAACTGGATACTTTTAATACTGCTGCAAGATTAGCTGCATTTGATACATCTGTTCCTTTTCGACGACCTTCTTTTCCCCATGTAAGATTACATATTAAACACAAGGCAGTTTTACCTGCGTCAGATTCGCCTATAAGGTTAAAAAACTTAATATACCCCCCATTTATTTGTCTATCACGTATAAGGTAGGCAAAAGGAGCTGATAGATACCATTTAAAGATAGTAGCTATTTTACTCTTATCTTGAATAGAAGTATGCTTAAACAGTTTTTTTAGAACTTCAATAGCTTTGTTTAATTCATCTTTTGTTGGTCTTTCTACTTCTTTAACTCTGTTGTTTTCAAACCAGCAGAGTTCATTGTTATGGGTGAAGATTCCATCAGCTGATGAATAAAAGCCGTGTTCATAATTTACTTTATTTTCTATGATAAAGTTCATAACTCCTAATATAGCTTTTTTAGTTGTATCAGTTTTGCCTTGTACACCGATGATATTATCTATGTTTTCAATAAATTTTTTAGTTTTATCGAATTTAATTTTTTTAAATCCTTCTTTAGAGATAATTTCAGCTTCTTTAACATCTTTTTCACCAAGAACATCTTCTAAAATGGTCAAGCCAATAAATGCGAATTGGCCAATAAGATCTATGTCCCTTTCTCCATAGATATCTGTTTTTACCTGTTCACCAGTTAAAGTAAATTCTGATTTAGCTATACTCCTTTCTTCAATAACCTTCATCTCTTTAACAATACTATCATTTATGACATATAGATTATTCATTAAATTAATTTTGTTTAAGGTGTCGTTGGATATTCCACGAGCCTTTTCACTATACTTAATATAATCATAATTCCTTGAATTATGAGCTAACTTCTCTTTTGCAGAAGAAATACCATTATCCTTAGTATCTTTTCCAAGTCTACCTTTTAGATGCTTTAAAAATAATGATACTGCATTTTTACAAACTGTAACACTAAAATAATTAGTAGCTTGACCGATATACTGATTTCTGTTAGATTCTGATTCATCTAAGAATTTTTGGAAAACATTTGGAGTGATATTGAAAGATAAATCATGAGACCATCCATAATGGTAGCCCATCTTATCTTGCATAACAACAAGATATGCAAGTGTATCAATATTATATTCTTCAATATTTTCTAAAACTTCTAAACACTTTTCATCAGGATTTTTCTGCTTTAGTGCTTGTCTAATCCAATACTCGCCATCATATAATATGAACAGTTTGTTTTCTTCTAAAATCATCTCATCAGTACTTAGTTCTTCCCATATAGGGTTACATATATTATCGACAACATCTGCATTTTCCTTTTGAAAAAGATTATAGAAAAATTCTTTTGTTGAGTCGAGAGCTTCTGGAATACAAAATTCATCTATTGCTTTTTGTAAACCAGTTATTCCAGATATAGTGTCATAGCTAACACTGTATTGTTGATTTATATCTACACTTATTTTTGCAAGATTCTGCTCTATTGGGAGTTCTTTAAATATTTGATAAACCTCATCTGTATCGTAACCAGCTCTTCTGAAATTAGCTATTAGCTTATATCCAAAAGAGTTCATATTTCCTTCACGATAACAGTTTAAAATATTCTCCTGTAACTCATCAAGGTCATAATCACCTTTTTCATAAGAATAATTTCTTTTACTATTTTTAGAAGATTCTTTATCTGTTTTTAAAGGTTTTTCCTCTGTTGTATCTACACTATCTGTGTCTAAGCTATATGTAAATCCTGCTTTTACAAATGCATTTTTTAATTCTGCATTTATATCTTCTACAGGTTTCATCTTTAACAGTTCGACAGGTTCATCATCTACAAAAGTATACTTTTCTGTTGGTGAGCATGATACATATTTTACTCCACCTTTAGAAAAGACTTCTATAAATTCTTTGTTCCTATCTTTTGTGTTGCTTATTTCATTTATTCTGAGTCCTTCAAATTCTGAATCTTCAGGAAACTTTAGGTTATTCAGATGATAAACTTGTTTTGTTAACACTTGTTGTTTAGTTACATACCATAGGTGGTATCCTCCACCTTGACTTTTTTCTGCAAAGAAATCAAAGTCGGCATTTTCGCTAATAGCTTCGTATAGCTCATCACAGGAACGTTTTCTAATTTCATCATCTGTGTCATCTTTGGTTTTGTAGCCGTCGATGTCGACACATGCGAGTCTGAGTCCACCATCATCTTTTTGAAGAAATTCTTTGTTTGATCCTCTACCGATTAGCACACACCAGCCTTCTGGTTTTGCCACATCTTTATCATTAAGTTTGCCATTAGAAATATCTATTAACTCTTCAAATGAATCAAATGGGCTTTTATCCCAAAAGAATGCATGAGAGAAGAATTTTTTCTCTTCTCTATTTTCTAACCATTTTTTGGCATCTTCATCTATTCTTGAAAAGGAAAAACCTATATTATGATAGCTTCCGTCTTCTGGAGTTGCGAAAACCGCGGGAGTTCCTTTATCAGCAGCAGGGTAAAGGTTTATAATACTTTTTTTCCATACTTCTTTTAAATCACTAATCTTGTTAAACACAAGACCAACTCCTTTCTGTAAAGAGTTGATTCTCTTTTCTTTCTTCTGCTTTTATTCCATATAAAAGCATTTTAATATTTATTATCATTTTTTCACCTATTATAATCAAAGTGATGCGTAAAATAGTTTTTTCATAATAAGATATTTTTAGTTAGATAATATGAGAAAAAATGGACATAAGCAATTAGATACTTAAAATAATAATCTTTAAATAAGAAAAAGAATATATTATATTTAAGTAAATGCTATATCATTTGCTTATATGTTTGGTTTCTCATTATAAGTTGAAATAATAATATCTAGACCATATTATATTTTTCAACTTCTAACCAAATATCTTTTTTATAAAATTTTATCAACCACTTCTTTTGTTTTTTTTGTTTTTAGTAATAGAGAATTTTAATTCACATTATTTTATAAATAACACTAATATTTTAGTTATTCTCTAATTTAAATATCGTATTTTAATTTTATCTATAATAATCATTATATATTAATAAGAAAAAAATTTTAATATAATTTTTAACCTATTATCTCTATTACATTATTTTCACTCACTAAATCTTTAATAGATTTTATAAGCAATAAATATATAGGTTTTTTATCTTATTTATAGCTTTCTGAGACGGTTTTCAGTGGTTTAAAAGTGTATAAATTGACTTTTTATTGAAAAAAGTGTTTTGAATATGGTGCTTTTCATAAATTTTGCACCATCTTCTATACAAAAAATTAATGTTTTTTAATTTTTTCTAGTTTTTTAAATTTTATATGATATTTTTTTGGTGCAAATAAAAGAAAAAATATATCTTGAAAATTCTACATATCATATTATTATGTTTGATGATGAGTTTTCTATTCCAGAAGAAGCTAGAGCAATGAATGTTTTTAGAACTATTCGTTGGCCTAAAAGTGAGATATATTGCCCAAAATGTAAATCAACTAAAATTCATGATAAAGGACTAAGGTATGATACTCGTAGATATCAATGCCAAGAAAAAGATTGTGCTCATAATTTTAGTGATACAGATGGTACTGATTTTCATTATAGTAAGCTTACTATGGGCGAAATTTTTTATATTTTATTTAATATTAATTACAAATCTGTAAAAGTAATGTCTGAAGAATTAGAGCGTTCACGATCAGCAGTTAATGACTTAGTTAATAAATTCAAGGAATCTTTTGAAAAAAATGAGGATTTGGAATATGATGTTGAAGAGGAGGAAGATGATTTAACTATAAATGAAGTAAATGAAATTCCTACTGCTCCAATGGGAAGAATTCTTAAAAATGCAGGTAGCCATAGAAAATTGAAATAAATATATAATTTTTCAAACCTTTCTTTTTGTTCACCATGATTATATAATAAATTTTTTAGAGAGTATATTTTCACCATTTAATAGATTTATAACCCATTTTCATATCTTCATTATCTACTCTTGTGTATATTTGGGTAGTAGCTATGTTTGTATGCCCGAGTAGCTGTTGTACTTCATTCATAGGTCTTTTAGCTATGTTCAGTAAGTATATTGCGGAGCTGTGTCGTGGTGTATGTGGTGTTAGTTTCTCTTGATAGTTTGTGCTTTTTCCTTGTTCTTTTAGTCTTTTATCTGTTTTTATTGCCCATTTTAACAAGATTTTCAATAACTCTTATTGATAGAGGTTTACCATATTTATTTGTAAATAGATAGTCAGTTTTGTCTTTTATTTTTTTGTAAAATGTTCCTAAAATCTTCATAATAGGAACAAAATTTTCCACATAGAGCTACATACTTATAAGAATTAACATGAAACATATTATTTTCTGTTCCTTAGTATAAATATTTATATGTTATCAGGAACTATATTTAGTTAATGAAGCTAGAAATTTAGCTGAAAAGGAGGAACATTTTTCTTATGATAAATTTAAACAAAGAAGAAATCATCATATTATTATATAAGATTAAGGAAGATCCAAAACATTTTGAGAAATACTTATTCTACAAGCTACAATACTTCTATGCTCGACGAAGTCAAGAAATAGCTACACTAAAAATAAATGATATTAATTTCATAGCTAATGAGATAACATTTCACATAGCTAAGAAAAAAGAAAACACTAAACTAACTTTAACAATGATAAAAGACATTGATAAAGATATTAAAAAAATAATTGAAAAAAATGGACTAAAAGACGATGATTATGTATTCTTAAAGGGGTCTAATGAGGAAAATTTTAAACGGAATATGCGAACATACTTAGAGCGAAATAGTGAAAAATTAATAGCTAAAATAACTAATAAATCTAATATTAGTTTGAATACTCATGATTTTAGACGTTTAAGAGGTCAACATTTATATCTTGCAGGTAATAGTATAGAAATAATTCAAAAATTATATTATCATAAATCAGTAGATCAAACATTAGATTATCTTCAAATACACGAAATCGAAGTCAATAGAATGTTGCTAGAAGATACTAGTTAGCTATATGTTGAAAATATATAAAAATAGAAAAGTAAACCATTAGCTATTTGGATATTATTCCTGAAAAAAGTGTTGTTTTATTTATTAACTAAGGAATATTAGGATACAGACCCATGTTTATGTTGTACATGCAGTTTTTTACAGAATTTTTTAAAACGCATCATTATTAATTAAAGTATGTATGTACTACACTTTCTATACGAGAAGTAGTAGCACACTATATAATATGTAAAAAAACCTGTAAAAAGTAATATTTAGTATAGGTATTGTAGAAAAATAAAATCATGATTAATTAATAAAGATTAAAAAGTAGCTATTGAAATATAAGATGATAGGAATTAAAATAAAAATTAGACTTAATTTATTAATTAAGTATTGTGATATCTTTATAATCAAACATTAAGTGATGGATTAAAATTGTGGGTAACCTTGAATTCCTTTTGTGTTTTGAATTATACATATAATCAAAATTTTCAACTGTATTTACAGGACTCAAAATCTTTAAAGTATGTATGTTTTTAATATTATTTAATTTTTTATTAAGTTTATTAATTATATCTGAAATTTCTCCTTTTTCTATATAACCTATCATAATTGCATTGTTCTCATTGCTTGAATATGTTCCAGTTATAAATTTCATCAGTCCTTTTCTTATATAATTATCATTGAGTGTATTACTGCCATCTAATCTTTTGCATTCTATGACAAAATATTCTTTGGGATTAAGTGTGAATGCTTGTGTTATATATGTTATTCTTATATCATTGCGACCTTTTTCATGATAAGTTGTTGTCCCATCTTGAGTTTCATTATTTGCTAGGATATGTTCTAATGAAAAATTTGAGTGAGATTTATATTTATTTATATAATCCTTTAGTTCCGCATTGTAACAATCTTCTGGTCCAAATCTTTTTAATCTAATATACTCTCGAGTATATGGCTTTGACTTTCTACGATTCATGATTTTTTCGTATACAAATACTAATAAATCTAATATTTTTTCGTATATGACTTCTTTGGAAAAGTTGTCTTTATATTTAAATTTATCAGAATTTAATATCACAATTCCTCCTTCATTGTTAATGCTTCCATAAATTCAATTATATCATGCCTTGCAACAGCAGGATGCCAATTTTTAAATTCATTAGGTTTTATCACATAAAAATAGTCTTCATCAAATCCTTTAATATCTCTTTGCTTATATAAATGTTTTTTTTCTTCTAAAGAAATATTGCCCAAAAAATTAATTAAATCATTATTTTCTTCATAAGTAATCATTTGTTCTGGTTTTTTCTCATCTACATTAAATTTCATCCCACTAAATTGAGGATTATTAATTATATTTACATTGAAAAACTCATTATTTTCTTCATTGAAATAACTTTTAAAATGCTCAATAAAAATATTTGCATATTGCTCTAGTGTATCTTTATTAGCTTCTTTAAAAATATTCATTTTCGTTTTTTCATCTCTAGTCATTGGAATGGAAATATTAATAGCATAATCCACTAAATCCTCTTCTATTTCACCAAAACTAAATAGTGAAAAAATTTGATTATCAATGACATTTTGAATCGTTTTTTTCTCTTCAAAAAACCCTTCAGAAACATTATTCATATTTTCAGTATTCAATTTCAATATTTTATTAACATTTTTAACTATTTCTTTACTTTCAACCATTGGGATTGAACGGAGTTCATTTTTAGAGAAAGTGTCTCTTTCAATCCCTAAAGATGAAAAATCCATTAATGCAAAATAAGTAAAAAGTTTAGAATTTATTACACCTAAAATTTTCTTTAATGTATCTATATCGGTCTTTTTACCTTTAATAGCAAACACACTATTCTTAAAAGCCCATTTATCTTCAGATAATGTAGATATACATTGCATATGCTTGTTAACACTTAGTTTCATTAATAAATAAGGAGGTTGTAAAATTTCAGGATCTTTTTCTGGAGTGTTTTTATCTTTTCTATCTCTTTCGACAAACTCTAATTCAGGAAATTCATCTTCCCATTTTTTAACATTACTCTTTTTAATAAAATACCGTTGAAGCATTCCCTTTTTGAGATCTAAATAGTTATATTTTTTCAAAAATTCTGCACTTTTTTTTTGTTCCGAAGCAGTATTTCCTACTAAGATACCATTTTTATCAATAATTTTTTTATTATTTATATATTCTCCTAATGTTTGATTAGATTTTAATCTCTTCATGAGATTAATATCTAAAATGTTACCATATAATAAAACTTTCCATATCCAATTGTTATTAATAACAAAATTTTGGCTAATATGTTTAGTATCAAACTTCTGCTCCACAACAGAATTTAACAGATAGAATAATCTATTAGGTTTTAATGATATATGTTCTATAATATTATCTTTATCATCTTTTGAAAATTTTTCATAAAAAATAATTGCACCAGGTCCAACTGCATTACTAAATATTTCTTTTCTTAATGTAGAAAATTCTAAAATTTTATTAATCTTGAAATTTTCTAAAAAATAATTCATAAACTTTGACTGTTTTTTATATAAAATTTTACTAGACACAATCAAAGCTATACTAGATTTTGTACTAATTAATTCTCCAGATTTAGCTAAAAATGATTCCGCAATCTGTTTGTTTGAAACTGGAATTTTCTTTTCTTTATACCAATCTAAATGATATCCATTATCAGAACCCCACGGAGGATTTCCAATGATAAGATCAAAAGGTTTTAATTTGTTAAGATTGAAATTAGGAGTAGGATTAAAAAAATCATCATCAAAAAAATTAGTGTATTTTAGCTTTGGAAATCTGAAATTTTTAATATCTTCATCAGATAAATAGTCTAATATAGTTAGATATATTGAAAAAATGGATATATTAATCGCATCAGAGTCTTTATCAATTCCATAAATATTTTCAGTTACTAAACTTATTAATTTATCACTTGATATTTTTCCATTCAATCTATTTTTTTCTATGATTCTTCGTAATGATTCAACTAAAAAAACACCAGATCCACATGAAGGATCTAAAATTTTACATGAAGAATTAGAAGACAGATGTTTATCTAAGGTTTCATCTAATATGTAATCAACCAAAAATAAAGGAGTGTAATAAGCTTTTTTTTCTTTTTGTTTATTTTCCTTATTTAAACGTTCATAGGTTAGAAAATATTCATAAATATTGCTTATCAATTCAACAGGAATTATTTTGAAATTATATATATCTCCTAATATTTTTTGGTTTTTTTCAAGATCTGTTCCTTCAAACAATTCAAATAGAATATTTAAATGTTTTTGTTTAACTTTTCTTTCTTCAAATGGGATTATTGGAAATAAATCACCATTGAATTTATTTTTGAGTCGTTTAAAAAAATCATAAAGCTTTTTTTTATTTTTTATAAGTTTAGAAAATTTTAATTCGTTGTTATCTTGATAAAGCTCTTTTAATTTAAAATTCCTATCTATAAGATATCTTGAAAATAATAATCTTCCAAATAAGTTGTGAATTATAGGAATATCCAATCCATCGTCTTTAAGTTTGATCTGTGCTTGCTTTAAATTGTCTAATAAATAATCTTGGACTTTTTTGCCTTTGATTTCATATTCTTTCCATGCATTTCCACTAGATATATTATTTATATTAAACTTATCTAAATCAGCATCATTAATATTTAATTTCTCTAAAAAGCTTTCTTTTTCATTGAAAATTTTTGAGTTATATATAAATATTTGATTAGAAATTATAACAAATAAAATAGGAATTTCATTCAAGTTCCAAATATCATTCAACAAATCATTTATTTGCTTAGTATATTGATTATGGTTATCAAATTCTTTGAATATTATTAAAGGATTGTTATTAAATATGAAAATAGCACTATAATCTATAAATTCTAAAGAATTCTTAATACGAAGAGGAACATCTTTAATTAAATCATTCTTATAGCAAATTCCATTTTCTTCGCTTAATCCTAACTTAGCTAATAAATTATCTAGTGATGAAATTGACATTAATAATAATTAAGGATTTGCTTATTTATATCTTTTTCCATATTTTCGTATAGTTATACAAACTTAAAGTTTTTTTTCTTTTGTATTGTAATTTATGGATTTTATTTCAAATTTAAAAGTTTTAATCATTTAAATATATAAAAATCTTATTCCTCACACATGTCCTATTTTTGTTTTTTAGTAAATTTTATATTGTTTATTATTTTAATATATTTATGAGTTTGTGAATTTTTGTAAGTTCTAAAAATTGTAAAAATAATAAAATATTCTGGGGACTCCAGTTGTCTTTGAAGAAAAAACGCGCAATCTGACAGTATGATGATCAATTGGAGTACTGAGACATGAGAAATCCCAGGATCGGGGTTCAAATCCCTGTGACCCCATTTATTTTATTTCTTTATTTTTTTCCTTCTTTCTTTATTTCTTATAATTTTTAGAACTTACAACAATTTACAACCTCATAGATATATTAAAATAATAAACAATATAAAATTTACTAATTTATTATGCTAATTATTCATGTTGAAAAAATAGTATTTATGTTGAAAAAGCGATAGTAATATATCCTAATTATTCAAAATGAAAAAATATGTCTATAATGTATTGTACTAATTTTTAGATTATGTGTCTTAAAATATTAAGTATAAAATATATTTTTAATGAGAGTCAAAAAACATATGTTTTAATGGACTCTAATTAAAACCCCATTAAAAAAGAATTTTTATGCTGTTACTAAATTGGCATCCCATTTAGGCAAGTTAATGTCATTGGCAATGCTTGCATTAGTCAGTTTGATTTCTTCATGATTACTAACTGGAAGAGTGAAAATAGCATTAACAAATATTACATAATCAGTTACTTTAACAGATAAGCTAATATCACGAATATTTTCAAGGCTGGATTCATTAACATCAAGTACATATGATGCATTAAGTATTTCTAATGCAATAAACTCATTATCCTTGTTAAAGTCCATAATAACATCATCAGTTAATTCAACACTTCTTTCATGTTCATAATTTTTAACTTTAATAGATAATGCATCAACAGTAGAATCATATTTATAATCTACTAATATTGGTTCTTTAATCATGGAATTTTCCCCTCATTCTTTCAGTTGGAAAAGTAGTTACTAATCTAATCTCATCAAGATTTTTAATAAATATCACAACTTTGACATGATATTTATCAGATTCAGGATGATTATAGAATACAAGAAATTTATTATTCTTGGAAAGTTTCATATAAACTGGTAAATCGTTTTTAATCAAGTTATAAACTGTATCATATTCACAATATTTTCTCTTTGTGTTATCAAGAAAATGTTCCGAATCTGTTAAATAATATGTTCATTATTTTTTAATTTTTCAAGAATAAATTCCATATCACTAACAGTATACTTAATAACAACCACCAAATAATTTTGTTTATAATTAATAGCAATATATTATATGTATATATTGTATTTATACCTTTTCAAATAGTTAAATAGGAGTTCAACAGAAAAAGCTAATAATTAATAATAAACTAAAAATAATTAACAAAATATTCTGGAAGTATGTATATGAAAAAGAAAAATATCCAAATCATAGGATTTGATAAAAAATCACTAACTGATAAATTTGGAGAATCTGTATTTGCTAGTACTTTTAAAACACCATTAGATTTCAATGAATTTGAATTTAACTTCATTGATATGACTAACACTAAAATATGGGAAAATAATGAAGACAATGCGCACAATATTAATTGTCAGAAAGACTTAATTCATTTAAAAGAAATGATTGAAGAATCAAATAAAGAAACAATTATTATGTACCCACGAGAATCTGAATTTAAATTTGATTCATATGGTCCTACAAATGCAAAAAAATATGATAGTCACATTGATTTGAAAAATAATTTAGATAATATTGTAGAAATACTACAAGAATCTTTTGGAATCCCAAAAGAAGAGATAAAATACACAAATCAAATCACCAAAATTAATGACCATAACTTTATTTCTAATTTTTATTTTGCAGGTTCTGAATTAGAAACAATAACATTTTCAAACTCGAAAAAACAAACAACATTAAAAGCAAACAACATTATTCTAACTACTATACTCATTAACAGCTATGAAGAATTACGGATATTTTTAGAGGGTATTGGATGTATTAAAAAAAGTCAAAAAATCCCTGATTGGTTCACAACCATTGAAATGTTCGATGATGATAAACAAAACGAAAAAATTGAGGAAATTGATGAGGAAGTTTTGAAACTTAAATCAGAAAAAATAGTTGCTTATGAGAAACTTAAAGAAAATAATAAATATAAATCTATTCTATACACTCAAAGCACAGAATTGGAAACCGTTGTTCGTGAAATATTAGATGAAATATTAGATACTAACTTATCTGACTTTGAAGATGAAAATTTATCTGATTTTTTAATTGAATTGGAAGATTTAATATTTATAGGTGAAATAAAAGGATTGACAAAAAATTTGAAGACAAGAAATGTTTCACAACTAAGAACACACAAAGAAGAATATCTTAATGAAATTGAAGAAGCTAGAATAAATGAAGGAATAGATTTAAAAGATTTAGAAACATATATTGAAGAATTAGATAATAAAATTAAACCTTTAATGATTGTAAACAGATACTTAGATATTCTTCCAGATGAAAGAGAAAGAATTAACTCTCGCCAAATTAATTTAGCTGAGAGTGATGGTAGTTTATTAATCGAAACAACTGTTTTACTTAGTATGTTTGAACAATTTTTGAAAAGTGATTTAACAAAAGAAGAAATTATTGAAATATTAAAAAATAGAACTGGTTTATTAGAATTTCAAGAATAGCCCACATCCTGTTCTATACACCATTCATCTTCGCGAACTACCTTGCCTTATTAGTTTCTTCCCGTCTTTATTTCTTAGTTTATTAAGAAATTACAGCTTTTTAATTAATTTTATCTGTTTTTATATAAATGCTTTATCCAATATTTTCATGATATTTTTTAACTACAGAATCAATATTATATAAATTTATAAATCATACCAAGTAAATAATATTAACTGGAGCTGGAGCATTTTATCTGCTTTTTCTTTGTTTCTGTCTTTCTTTCTTAGTTTAAATCTTTCATTAGCATTTTATTTACTTCTATTTCTTTAATTTGTAAGTATCTATTGTTTGATCTAAAGAATTGTGTGCATAAAGGCTTTTGATAATTTCTAAGTCATTTCCTACGAGATATAAGTGTTGACCTCGTAACCTTCTGAAATCATGTGTGTTTAGAGTAATATTTTTGTTTGTTAGTTGTTTTATTATTTTATTACTGTTTCTTTCTAAATATGTTCGCATATTTCGCTTAAAGCCATCAAGTTTAGTCTCATTATCAACAAAAATATAATCATTTGGTGTTTTAGTATTATTTCCAATTTGTTGTTTTATTTCATCACCTATATCATCAAGCAATATTAAAGTTAGTTTAGTCTCTTGTTTTTTCTTAGCTAAATCAAATGTTATTTCTTTTTTATCAAAATTTATATCAGTTATTTTTAACATAACTATTTCTTGACTTCTTCTACCATAGAAATACTGAAGTTTGTAAAAAAGATATTTGTTAAAGTGTTTTGGGTCTTCCTTGACTTTATGTAAGAATAAATTGATTTCTTCTTTTTTTAAGTTTATCATATTTTTTGTTCCTATTTTTTGTAGGATTTTTTGAAATTCTATTTTAATATTGTTCCTTATGATATATAAATATTTTTATTTAGGAGCATAAAATCTAATATTCACACCATAATTTATAAAAAGTGTATTGAATGAGGAAAATTTTGTTCTGATAATAGTTATATTCTATACATCATATAAACTTTATTGAAAAAATAATCTATATATATATATATATATATATATATCATAAATAAGTAAATAAAAAAACTTCATATACAAAAAAATCTAAAAAAGAGAGTGTTTCATAAGTAAGATTTTTAAAAAATTTAATAAAAGTATTCCTCATTTAAAATCTTTAAATATTATATAACTACCTATATTATTTTATTTATTAAAAATAATATTTAAAAAATCTATAATTTAAATTTAAAATAATATAAATTCTTTAAAAATTGAATTAAATAAAATAATTAATTTATTATAGCTATTAATACATATTTTATCAACTATTTAATATTTAAATGATTTTTATGGAAAATAATTTCATGAAAATTTCTAAAAAAGTGACTTATGAGACACTCCCAAAAAAGAGATATTTATTAATTACCAAAGTTTAGCAACAGATAACCATAATTGGGAAACATCTTCTAATGCTCTCTATAAACTCTTTAAATTTTACTTAATGACTTTTTAATAGTTTTTTATGAAACTATTTAAAAATAAAAAATCCATCAACATAGCTATTAAAATGTATCAGCTACTTAAGATATCTCGATGAATTATTGAAAATCTAAAAACTTATTAGCTAAAAAACTAAATAATATAGCACAAGCAAAAAAAACTAAAAAATGAAAGAATCATCTAGGCTTCTCCTGTCTTTAAATTAAAAAATACTCAATCTAAGTATCTATTTGGGTGTTGAGACATGAGAAATTCTAGATCGGGGTTCAAATCCCTGTGACTTCATTTTTTAATTAAAATATTATAAATATTGTAGTTTTTACTTTAATGTTTTGAAACTATAGTAAAATTATCTTAACTATATTTTTTATTGTATATTTATATAAATTTATAATACTTTATTAAATGATTTATATTATTTTTAATTAACTAAATAATATTTTAATGTTTTTTAATTTCTAGTTTTTTTAGATTATAAATAAAGAGGGATCAAATGGAAAAAATAAATGATATAATTTGCATTCAAGGTTTTGGTGCTGATTCTAATTGTTATTTAATCGATAATATTTTAGTAGATACTGGGACTGGCTTAAATAATGATTATTTGTATAAACAAATTAAAGAATTAGAAATGAAACCTGACGATATCGATTTGATAGTTAATACTCACTGTCATTATGATCATGTAGGAGGAAACTATCTATTTGAAAATGCAAAAATAGCTATTCATGAAAATGATGCCGCACCACTTGAAAATGCAAACAATCCTTTGACTGCATCTTTTCTCTTTGAGAAATCTATTAAAAGACATGATGTAGATAAAAAATTAAAAGAAGGGGATGAAATAGCTAATTTTGAAGTTTTACACACTCCTGGACATACATCTGGAGGAATATGTTTATGGGATGGAAAAACTTTGATTTCAGGAGACACCGTTTTTGCAAATGGGGGATTTGGTCGATTGGATATCGGTGGAGACTCTCAATCCATGGCAAATTCTCTGGAAATGCTTAAAAAATTAGATGTAAATTATTTACTCCCAGGACATGGTCCTTGGGTAGATAATGGAAAGAAACATATAGAATTAGCTAACCAAATGTTTTTTAGTATTTAATTTAAATGTTGTTTTCAGTTAAATTAAAGATATAATTAATTTTAATTTTTTTTATTATTCTATTGGAAGTATAATCATTGACTTTAACCAATAATAATTATTGAAAGTATAATCGTTGACTTTAATCAATAATTATCATTTATGCTATAAATTGTTTAGTTGCTTTTTTAAAGGCTCCTCTTTTTACTAATATTGAAATCTTATTTCCTTTATTTAAAACAGTATCATGGGCAGGTATTTTTAGTTTGTTTCCATGATAAATAGCTATTATAATGTAGTCTTTAGTTGGAGACACTTCTGAAACTTTTTTCCCATTAATTTTTTCGTTGGTAATGACCATATCAAGAATTTCAGCGTCTCCTTTTCCAAACGCCGTTAGATCAGCCACATTTGGCCGTGTAATTAACTTTTCAAGAAATCCTGCAGCAGTTCGCTCTGGACTTATTACATTGTCGATACCTACCTTTTTAAAAGCTTCTTCATGGTCAGGATTACTTACACGAGCTATTATTTTAGGTATTCCATAATCTTTAACTAAAATACAAGAGAGTAGGTTTGCTTCATCATTACCAGTGGCTGCTACAAAAAAATCAGCATCTTGAATATTAGCCTCTTCTAGAGTTCTTGTATCTGTACCGTTTCCACAGATAATCAAAGCATCTAATTCAACAGATGCATTTCCACATAATCCTTCGCAATTTTCAATTATAGTTATATCATAACCATCATCTATTAGAAGTTCAGCAAGATTGAGACCTACACGCCCTGCTCCCATTATTACAACATACATTTATTCACCCAGTGTCTTAAATTTAAAATTTTTATTAATTTCAATCTATTAATAATTTTAATAGTTAATTATTTTTAGATAATGTCTTATTATTATGTCATCAAATCATTATAAATATACTTATTACGCCTAAATATAATTTTTATCTTTATATATTCATTAATATTGAATTTAATAGTAATGCTTTAGTTTGATAATGTTTTAATGAATTTTCATTGATTTTGATAAAATTATAGATATATTTGATAATGTTTTAATGAATTTTGTATTGATTTGATAAAATTTTTATAGTTTATCTCTAATTTTTGTATTTATAAGCTTTTCTAGAATTCTTTAGTTTGAATTTATTGAAACTAATAATCTTTCGCGTTTTATATCAATAAGCTTTTCTAGAAGTCTTTACTTTGAATATTTCTAAAATACTTCTTAAAATAACAAGTACTGGGATAATTTCTAACCTACCTATCCACATATTAAATATCATTACTATTTTAGCCCCCATAGGCAATGTCTCGTCTATAATGCCAGAACTTAGTCCTACATTACCTTGCATGGAAACTACTTCAAATAATGAATCTAGTCCATCGTAGCCATACAATACTAAGGCTATCCATCCAATAGCAATAAATAGGAAATAAAGAGATATGTAAGAACTTGTTTCTGCAATTTCACGTTCCTTTATTTTCTTATCTGCAATTTTTACATTTACCACTCTTCCTTCTGGAGAAATTATATTGGTAATGTTTTTAGAAACTGATCTTAGGAAAATTATCACTCTAGATAATTTTATTGCACCAACTGTGGAACCTGCAGACCCACCAATGAGCATTAGTAATAGTAGTATAACTTCCATTACAGATCCCATTATTGTTATATTATTAGTACTATCTATGTTCGCTCCAGTTGTAGTTATAGCAGATATAGTATGATAAACTATGTTCATTGGCATAGAAGTAGTGGCCAAATATATTATCACACTACTTACTATTATTAAAAAAATCATGATTCTAAACTGTAAGTCCTGAAAAATAGCTAATCCTTTAGTCTTAAAAGCCCTATAATGGGTTAAAAAGCTTGTAGCACCTAAAATCATCAAAAACATTGATATTAAATAAAAAGTATTGTTATTATAAAATCCCATATTTGCATTTTTTATAGACATCCCACCTGTGGCTATTGTGGTAAATGTATTGTTTATTGAATCAAAAATAGGCATTCCAGCTATTATAAATAACGCTATTCCAATAATAGTATAGACCACATATATCTGCAGTATTTTTTTTAAGGTATTTCCTACACTAGGTTTTATTCTTTCTTCTCTGGCTTCTGATTTATAAAGACGCGCAGCAGCTTTTCCTGAGTGGATAAATATAGAAATTATCATTACTACCACTCCTAAACCACCAATCCACTGTTCTAAACTTCTTAAAAATAGTATTGATTTAGGTAAAGCTTCAACATCTGGAAACATTGTAAAACCGCTGCTAGTCCATGCAGACATGTTTTCAAAAAAAGCATCTAAAAATGAGACATCGAGACATATTATCATTATTAAGCTACCTACAAATGCAGCCCAAAGCCAAGCTAAGGAAGATATCATCATTCCATGCTTTAATCGTATTCTTCCCTTATCAATATTTATTTTAGTAAGTACAGTCCCTATGCCTATGGATATAAAGGCAGGAATTATAAATCCTAAAAAATTAGAATATTCTTTATAGATTAAAGCTACAAGTAATGGTATTAAGACACTTATACCCACTCCTTGCATGATTTTTCCTAGATAGTGAGCTACAATATAAATGTCTTTTTGATTAACATATCTCATCAATTATCATTTGTATTTTAAGTATAAATATTTATTCAAATTATAATATTGTTTAAAAAATGTATTATTTATAATTCTGATAATAATAGTTTAGAAAAAATAATATTGTATATTATTAGCTATTTTTCTATATTTTTTAAAATTGTTTATAATTTTTTATAGAAAAGATACTTTCTTTTAAATATATTTCAGTAATAAAAATGAGTATTTTATTGTAATTGATTTTTTTATTTTATGAAAATGAGTATTTTGATATTAGTAGATTTTTTTATTTTATGAAAAAGAATATTCAATATAATATATGGAATTTTATATATGAAATTAATATTGATTAATAAATAGCTAAAATAGCTATCTATCAATATATTAATTCGTGTCAATTATAGTAGTATTTAATTATTCTACTATTTCACCAAAAGCGAATTTTCGGCGAGTTGCATTGACTTTTACTTTAACTTCTTGACCAACTTCAGCGCCAGGAACGAATATAACAAATCCTTCTACTCTAGCAATTCCGTCTCCAGTCTTACCTTGGTCTTCTATTTTAACGTCATACTCTGTCCCAACTTCCACTGGGCAGGAGTACTCTTCTTGTTTACTATAACTATCTTCAAACATTTAAATCATCCTAGTATTGGACTGTGCTTTCTAGCAATAAATATTTCAAATCAAAAATTGAATGAAATAATCTCGTCCTACTGCAATGCAAAAATAATAATAACATAAAAATTAATTTAAGCAACCAATCAAAATTTTAATTTTGTAGAAATAATTATTAAAAAATAATATTATCAATCTAATAAAATTTAATTAATCCAGAAAAAAACTTATGATATATCTCTTTTATGCATTACTATTACACTGTTTTTTAAAGTATATAAATATAACTAATTTTTATAATTTTTTTTATCAGTTTTACTTTTTTCAATTTGATTATAATTTTATTATTACTTATTAATATTTACTAAATCTTTATATCATAATCAATTTAAATCAAGAATTTTATAATTTTACAATACATAACTTTAATAGATATTAAATCCAAGTTCATTGATATAAAATAATTACTCATTAATCATAATTTATTACTTCTATTATTCACTTGGTAAGGGAGAGTGCAATGAAGCATAAGTCATTTATACTTTTATTAATTGGTCTAGCTATAATGGCTGTAATGTTATATTTTGTAGGAATTGAGAAAATATTCGATGCCTT
This sequence comes from Methanobrevibacter cuticularis, assembly GCF_001639285.1. Lineage (GTDB taxonomy): Archaea > Methanobacteriota > Methanobacteria > Methanobacteriales > Methanobacteriaceae > Methanobaculum > Methanobaculum cuticulare. The sequence goes on from NZ_LWMW01000087.1 coordinate 52,301, forward strand.
GAAATATGCTAATTTTTGGTATATACTACTAGCTATAGCTATTCAAATCATAACTTACTACTTATTCGCCCTTAGATGGCAGTTAATAAATAAAATAGCTGATATCAACATTGGAATCAAATCTTTAATCCCTATGGTTTTAGTTGGAATGTCAATAAATAATATAACTCCTAGTGGACGTGGAGGAGGAGAACCTGTAAAGGCTTATTTATTATCTAAATACAGTGGAAAACCATCTGAAGAAACTTTTGCTTCTGTAATAGCTGATAGGGCCCTAGATACATTTCCTTTTTTAGTTTTAGCTATTATTACAATTATTTCAGTAATACTTTACTTCAAATTAAGCTATTTAATTGTTACTATTTTAATAATTTCAGTAATTGGAGTAACTGTAGCTTTCCTTCTCTTGATTTATATGTCTATTAATCAAAAAGCCGGAGAAAAGATAACTGGTTGGATAATAAGGATAGTTAAATTTTTCTATAAAAAAGGACCAGAAAACTTAGAAGAAAGAATCAAAAAAGCTATTTTAGGTTTTCAAAAGACTATGAAAATGGTACTTTCAGATAAAAACATTCTTTATTATGCTTTGCCTGTATCTTTCTTACTTTGGGGTGCTGAAATCTTAAGAGTATATTGTGTATTTCTTGCTTTTGGAGCTACTGTTTCTCCACTTCTAATTGGGGAAGTTTTCATAGTAGCTAGTTTAATTGGAATGATCCCCATTCTTCCAGGAGGTCTTGGTGCAGTTGATGGTACTATGATCCTTTTATTTAGTTCTGCAGGGATACCTTCATCTATAAGTGCAGCTGCCACAGTTGTTGAAAGACTTATATCTTTTTGGTTGACTACAATAGTTGGTTTTGTTATATTACCTTATTATGGAGCATCTGTGCTAGATAATATTTCTCTAGGCAGTATTGGTGAAGAAAAAACAGTCGAAGAAGTAGTTGATGAATTAGATTATATCGAAGATGATCCTGATTTTCCAAATGATTTTAAATCAGACACGAATAAAAACTCTGAAATTTATGATGATGATAGTGTTGATGATAGTGAAAAAGACAGCACTAATGATGATGTGGATAATAAGGGTCTTGAAAGGAGTCGTGATGATTTAGAAGAATAGTTAGATTTTTTCTTTATAGTTTTCTAATTATTTTTTAACTAATTTTTTATTTTTATTTCTTTTTTAATTTTATTTGAATTAACTAAATATTTTTTGATTATTTCTATTTTTTGGATGGGATGTTTAATTGGATTACTTCTATTTTTTGGATTGGACATATTATTGGATAGTTTCTATTTTTTCAAAATCGATGAAAATTGAATAGAATTTTTCAAACATTGAAAATTAAATAGAAAAGTTTATTTTATTATATTAATATAAAATTGAATTATAATGAATATATATAATTTATAAAAATTTAGTTATAATTAATATATAATTTATAAAAATTGAATTATAATTAATATATTTTATAAAAATTGAATTGGTGATAATATGCAAATAAATGGTGTAGATATAAAAGATACTTATGCAGAAGCTTTTGGAATAAAAGTTTCAAGGTTACTGGTTACTGCAGCTACTAAAAAATTGGCTAAAATTGCAGCTACTGAAGCTACTGGTTATGCAACATCTGTTATAGGATGTCCTGCAGAAGCTGGAATAGATGGTTATGTTCCTCCAACAGAAACTCCTGATGGGAGACCAGGATATAATATAATGATTTGTAATTCCAGTAAAAAACAACTTGATCATGAATTATTAGAAAGAGTTGGGATGGGAATACTAACAGCTGCAACTACTGCTGTATTTAATGCACTTGAAGATGAGGATGAAAAACTTAAAATTGGATTTAAATTAAAGTTCTTTGGAGATGGCTATGAGAAAGAACTTGAAATTGACAACAGAACAATTTATTCAATTCCAATAATGTCTGGAGATTTCTTAGTTGAAAGTGAACTCGGTATAAAAGATGGAGTAGCTGGAGGAAACTTTTTCATATTAGCTAATTCTCAAATGGAAGCATTAATAGCTGCAGAAGCAGCAGTTGATGCTATTCATGCTGTCCCAGGAACAATAACTCCATTCCCTGGAGGTGTTGTGGCTTCTGGTTCTAAAGTAGGCTGTAATAACTATAATTTCTTAAATGCTTCAACAAATGAAAAAATGTGTGTTACTTTAAAAGAAGAAGTTGTAGAAACTGAAATCCGAGATGATGTTCATGGAATTTATGAAATCGTTATTGATGGAGTAAATGAAGAACAAATAAGGAAAGCAATGAGTGAAGGTATTAAAGCTGCCTGTACTATTAGTGGCGTTAGAGAAATTAGTGCTGGTAACTATGGTGGAAGTTTAGGAGCTTACAAAATCAATCTAAGAGATTTATTCTAATCTCTTCATTTTTTATTTTTTATTTATTCATAGCAATAACCTATATCTCATTTTTGTAGTTTTTTTAAATATAACTTATTTTTTTATAAAATATTTTTTCTAACTATATTACTTGAAAAAAGTTCTTAAAATTATAGTATTTATTGATAATATTAATTTTACTCCTTATTTTTTATAAATAAAATGATTTTAATGATTTAAAATTTATTATTTATAAATCAAATGTTGAGTATTGTAATTAATTAATTTTTTAAATTAAATGTTGAGTATTGTAATTAATTAATTTTTTAAATTAAATGTTGAGTATTGTAATTAATTAATTTTTTAAATTAAATGTTGAGTATTGTAATTAATTAATTTTTTAAATTAAATGTTGAGTATTGTAATTAATTAATTTTTTAAATCAAATGTTGAGTATTGTAATTAATTAATTTTTTAAATCAAATGTTGGATACTATAATTAAGCTTTTTAAATTAAATATTGATTATTGTATTAACTTATTTTCAATATTTTTGTTCTATTTTGTTCTATAAATCAATAATAATTAACTATTTTCAATATTATATTATTTTATTAATCAAAGTTATTACTCATTTACAACAACTGACTATCAGAATATTTTAAATATTAAGTAATATAAATCAGTTATGAGGTTGTAATAATGATATTAGATGAAATTTTACTTAATAATAAGGAATTTGTAGAAAACTTTGAAGTTGTTAATTTAAGCCATCTTCCTCAAAAGAAGTTAGCTATTGTAACATGTATGGATACAAGACTAGTTGGATTTTTAGAACCTGCTCTTGGAATTGAAAGAGGAGATGCAAAGGTAATAAAAAATGCAGGAAACAATGTAATAGACTCCGACGTCATAAGATCTGTAGCAGCAGCTATTTTTTCTCTTGGAGTAGAAGAAGTGATGTTAATAGGTCATAAAAACTGTGGAATGGCTAATGCAGATGTTAACAAATTAAAAGCCTCAATGATAGAAAAAGGAATCGATCCAGAAGAAATAGCTAAAGTTGATCTTAAAGAATGGATTGGGGCTATTGAAGATGAAGAATCAAATGTTTTAAATGGTGTTGAAAAGATTAAAAATTCTCCTTTAATTCCTGAAACCGTCCCTATTCATGGATTAATAATAGACCCTACAACTGGATCTTTAGATGTCTTGATAAATGGATATAAATAAAATTTTACAATATAAACACATTACTTTTAAAATATACATTTTTTAAGCTATATTGGACAAAAATTCTCAAAATTATAATATCTTTAATAATATTAATTTTAATCATTATTATTTATAAATAAGCTATTGAGAATTTCAATTTCTTTTTTCTAGGCTGTCAAAAATCGATTAGATATTTAAATTTCAGATTAAAGGTTTTAGAAAGCCACATTCTAAATCTTATTTTTCCTGCCTTATTTGAAATAAATAGTCCAATCTTAAGAGTTTTTTTGTTTAATCAAATAGAAAGCTTTTATTAAATTTTGAGAAAATCTGGCCATTATTTTGACAGTCTTATTAACTTTATGGACTATTTTTAATTTTTTAAACTTTTACTTTCATAAAACACTATAATTATAATAATTATAAAATAGATAATATTACAAAAAGACAGTTAATTTAAATATTATCCTTATTATCATTAATCTCTATCTAAAAAATTAATGTAATTAAAATGGAGTAATTATAATTGATTAATAAATTAATAACTGAATAATCAATTATAATTTAAAATAATCATAATATTGAAGGAAAATAATCATAATACTGAAGGGAGAATATGAAACCTATTGATATGATAGCAACTGATATTAATTGTGAAGATTTAGGTCTTTCTAGACTTTGTTTAATGGAAAATGCTGGTAAATCATTATCTGATGAGGTAGCTAAACTATCAACTTACACCTTTTCAAAACCAGTTAAAATAGCTATTTTTACAGGATCTGGAGGTAATGGGGGAGATGGTTTTGTAGCTGCTCGTCATCTTCTTAATCGTGGATTTGAAATTGAAATATTCATGCTAAGTCCATTGGAAAATATAAAATCTGCTGATGCTAGAAAAAATATTGAAATTTTAATGAACCTGACTCCTAGATTTTCAAGACTAGAGATTAACTATATTGATTCAATAGAAGATTTAGAAAAAATATCCATAGCTAAATCTACAAGCTTCAGTGAACACATAATTCTCGATGGAATACTAGGTACTGGAATAAAAGGAAAACTTAAAAAGAAAGTTAAAAAAGTTATTGAAATTATTAATGAATCTAATGCTTTAAAAATTTCTATCGATGTTCCATCAGGAATGAATCCAGAAAACGGAGTTATTGAAGATGTAGCTATTAAGCCAGATTATACATTAACCTTTCATAATATAAAATCTGGTATTAAAAAAGCTGATGAAGAGTTAATTGGTGGAATAATAACTTCTGATATTGGAATTCCAATTGAAGCTCAAATTTTCCTTGGAAAAGGTGATCTTTTAAGGTTGAAAAAAAGAGATAGCTATTCTCATAAAGGTAAAAATGGTAAAATTTTAATTGTAGGTGGAAATGAAGATTACACTGGGGCTCCTTCAATTGCAGCCTTATCATCAATCTCAACTGGTACAGATATCGTTTACATTGCCACTCCAGAGACTGCAAGTTTAGCTATAAAATCCTATTCGCCTGATTTCATAGTTAAGCCTCTTAAAGGAGATTATTTAAATCCAAATAACTTAGACGACATTTTAACTATTGTTGAGGAAGTTGATGCAGTTTTACTAGGTCCAGGATCTGGCCTTAATAAAGAAACAGGTACTTTATTTAATATTTTAGCTTCAAAAATCAAAAAACCTATAGTCATTGATGCAGATGGATTAAAATTAATTGATTTGAGTTTAATTAAAGATAGGGAAGATATTATAATAACTCCTCATCTTTTTGAATTTAAATCATTCTTTTCAAAAATAATCAGTGAAAAATCTTTGAAAACTGAGTTTGAAGATATTGATTTGAAATTTGATAATTTATCCCATGAAAAATTGATGGATAAATTGGCTATTTTCCAAAAGATTGTTAAAGATATAAAAGGAACAGTCATATTAAAAGGTAAAAACGATTTAATTTTCAAAGGTAACAAATTAAGAGTTAATAAAACAGGAAATCAAGGAATGACTGTTGGAGGAACGGGTGACTCTCTTGCAGGAATAGCTGTAAGCTTATTATCTCAAGATCTATCTTCTTTTGATGCAGGAGGATTGAGTACATACCTAAATGGTAGGGCCGGAGATTTAGCTATGGAAAAATACGGAAATGGATTCAGAGCATCACAACTCAGTGAATTTTTAGGTTATTTAATGAAAGGTAATTGAGGAATTGAAATAAAATTATTTTGGCTTTGTAGAAATCATGTTTGAATTTTTGTATTGTAATGTTTTTGTGTGGTGATATATGTCATAATAAGTGTTTTTGAGTTCAGTTTCTTTATTTTTTTTAGTTGATTACGTATTTTGGTTAATAGCTTTGTTTTGCTGTTTTTTTTATCATTTGTTCTTTTGATTGAATTGTTATTATAATTTTTATATTTTATTGTTGATAGCTATTGTTTTAAATTTTATTTGTTTTTATTTTTATATATGGGAGGGTCGGCCAAAAATAGCTTTTTTCAAAAAAAAGTTTCTTCTTTTGCTAAACAAAAGATTTTCCTAAGATTTTGACAAGCCGATATGGAATTTTGGCCGACCCTCTATGGATATTATATATTATTAGGTATGTTGTTATAATTTGTTATTTTGATTTTGATATTGTTGTGTATAGATATTATCTTTTTGTAGGTTTTTATTATAAATAGTTCGTATTTTTATAGTAGTTAATTATATATAGTATTAATTATTTATGTAAGTTAGAATAGTTATTCATGATTTGAATAATATATATATATATATATATATATATATTGGTGTAATGTTTAGTATTGAAGTATAATTACACGATGATGATAATTGGTGAATTAATTATGTATATCATTTTATTATTTTTTGGGGTTCATTGATGAGAGAAATGTTCTATTAGTATTTATTGATTAACTAATTTTTGAGAGTGTAAATTTTTGTGGAGTTTTTTCTAAAATTTTCAGTTTTAATTATAAATGTTTATAAATGAAAAGTGATTTTTTTCAAAAAACTCCACACTTTTTTACACTCTCTAATTTTTTTTGGAATTTTTCTCTGATTAATGGGTTTTTGATAGATAAAAAATGATCATAGTTCTGGTAATAATGATATAATCATCTATAATTAATCTGAGCTTTGTCTGTTTAGATAGTTATCTGACATAGGGATTCATAATTTCTATGTTTCATAATCCATTAATCAAAATTTTAAAAAAGAATTTTTTTTCATTTTGGAGGTGAAAAAATATGATAATGAAAAATAAAAATACAATAACTAATAAGTTTGAAACGAATAACTATTTTCCTAGTGGAACTCGTTTAAAGAATGTGGTACTTGTAACCTTCTTGTTTTTGTGTTTTTTTGCACTATTGTCTGGTGCTAGTGCTGCTAACTTTAATAGTTCTTCTACTAATCAGGAAGTCCAGGATTTCCTCAGTGATACATCTGCGGGCGACAATGAGGTTGTTTTTGAGGAAGGAGATTATAACCAATTCACTGGTTTAACTGTTTCAAGAAGTGTTAATATTTCATCCATTGGTCAAGTGAATATAGTAGGTACTACTGGTACACTATTTACTATCACTTCACCGAACGTGAAAATAGTTAAATTGAATATTAGTGGATATACAACAGCTATTAATTCAAACACAGGTAATCTATCAGTTATTGGTTGTAATATGAGTACAGCTAGTAGTAGTGTCTCTTTGTCTGGTAACTCTTTAACTGATGTATTACTGGAAAATAATACTATAATTTCTTCTGTAACTGGCACCTCTGGTGCTGTAAATGTAGGTGCTACAGCTGGTTCAGTTGTTAACATTACAATTAAAGGTAATAATATTACAGGTAACAGTTCATCTCAAGGAGTAGGTGTGCGTTTCAGCGTTTCTAGTTGTAATAACACTCTAATTTCCGAAAACAACAACATCACAATAGGATCAGGTCGTGGTTTTTATTTGACTCTTACCAATAGTAACAACACCATAACTATCAGCAACAACAACATCACAGGAGTAGGAAACAGTGCTGTTGCTCTGTCTGCAGCAACTAGTAACAACACCATAATCATCAATAACAACAACATCACATCAGCAGTCTCATACGTTGTTACTCTGTCTGCAGCAACCAGTAACAACAACATAACCATCAGCAACAACAACATCACATCAACATCAACAGGAGCAAATTCGGCGGGTGTTAATCTGGATGTAGCAACTAGTAACAACACCATAACTATTAACAACAATAACATCACAGCAACATCAACAGGAGCAAGTTCGCAGAGTGTTAGGTTGGCTGCAACCAATAGTGACAACACCATAACTATCAGCAACAATAATATCACAGCAGCATCACAGGGTAGTTATCTGAATGTAGAAACCAGTAACAACACCATGACAATCAATAACAACACCATCACAGGAGCATCTGGATACGGTGTTGCTCTGTTTGCAGAAGCCAATAGTAACAACAACATAACCATCAATAACAACAACATCACAGGAAAATCCTCATACGGTATTTCTCTGACTGCAACCAATAGTAACAACAACATAACCATCACCAACAATAACATTACAGGCACCTCAGGAGCATCTGGATACGGTGTTGCTCTGTCTGTAACAACCAGTAACAACAACATAACCATCGCCGACAACAACATCACAGGAAAAACCTCATACGGTGTTCAGTTGTCTGCAGCAACCAGTAACAACACCATAATCGTCAATAACAACAACATCACAGGAGCATCTGGATATGGGGTTCTTCTGATTGCATACACCAGTAACAATACTATCAGTTTCATTGATAACATTATTAGGGGTACGAATTATGGTATGTATGTTAACTGCAATAATAATCCAAGTTTTAGTGGTTTGTCTGTAGTGAATAACACTTTGAATGCTAGTAACTCTAATGGTATTGGTATTGGGTTTGTTAATCTTAATCCCTCTGATTTAAGTGATATCTTAGTTTCTGGTAACAACATTTTTGCTGGAACAACTCTTGGTACTGGTATTAATTTTGATACTGGTCTTAATTCTGTAAATAATGTTACTATTAATTATAATCGTGTTTTATCTGGCACTGGTTTAAATATTCCATCTATGGCTAGTGGTATAGATGCGAGCCTTAATTGGTGGGGAATTAACAATATAACTGGTAAAATTGTGGGTATTAATACTAGTAATCATTATATTTTGAATATTACTAACTCTAGTAGTTTGAATGATGTTCATGTTGGTGATAATGTTAGTTTTTCTCTGTTAGTCTTGAATGATACTTTGAATAATACTGGTGTTGGTAATTTACCTGATTTTGTTATTAATGGTAACTTTAGTGGTGTAGCTTATAATTCCAGTCGTAATAGTAATTTTACTTATCTGTGTCCTGTTTCATCTTTAGGAATTCAGACTGTAAATGCTTCTTTAGATGGACAATATGTGAATATAACTTTTTACGCGATAAAAAATTCTACGAATTCTACTATTGTTATTAGTCCTAATCCTGCTCAAATTGGTGAAAATGTCACTGTTAGTGGTGTTTTAGCTAATCATACAGGTATTGATTTTGTTAATGTTACTGTTGATGGTACGCTATTTAATGTGACTGTTGATGGTTCTGGTTATTGGGAGTTAAATTACACTACTAATCGTAGTGGTACTTTAGATATTGTTGTTAGTTTTTCCGGTAATGATAATTATACAAGCTTTAGTAATGGTAGTATCTTTAATGTTACAAAGGCTAATGTAACTATAAACATTAACTTACCGAATAATGCTACTTATGGAGGAAATTCTACTATAAACGGCAATATAACTTCTAATGGTAACTTAATAAATGGAACATATAATATCGAAGTAGTTATCGGTGATGTAGTTTACAATGTGACTGTTATTGATGGTGTTTGGAGTTTAATAATACCTAATACAAGTGCAGGAATAGCTAATGTTGATATATTTTTCTCTGGAAACAGTAATTACAATGATGCAGCAATAGCTGCTAATTATACTGTTGCTGCGAAGAATCTTGGAACTAAAATCACAATAACTTCAACAAGAAACGGTAATAAAATTACCTATAAAATCACACTCAAAGACAGTGAAGGAAATATATTAGGTAATCAAACTATTAGTTTAGCTATTGCAGGTAAAAATGTGAATGTTAGGACAAATAGTCAAGGGATTGCACAGTACACATACACAGCAACTAAAGCAGGAAAATACTACGCAAACGCAACATACAACGGACTAAACACTGAAAACATCATCTATGGCTCTTCCAGTGCAAAATCCAACAGTATATCAATCACAAAAACAAGTATAAAAATCTACCTCATCAAAGTAAGTGCTAAAACCGTAAAATATCATGGAAAAAGATACAGAGTCTATTATAAAACTTATTATCTTAAAAATTATGGTATTTTAACAGGTTCTAAACTATTCCAGAAATCTTTAAAAGGTTTCACACTAAGCAAAATCAGCAAAACAAGCAACATAAAAACAAACTACAACAAAACCAAAAAAATCCTAAAAACTACCGTCAAAAACCTCGCACATGCAAAAATAGCCAAAATCAAAATAAAATTCTACAAAAGAATCGCATAAAAAAAACCTTTAGCCAATATAAAAGCTAAAAAAAAACCAAAAAAAATTTAAAAAAGGAGAGGATAAATTAATTTTTTTCCATTATTCTCTCTTACTTTTTTTTGTTAAATTGGACAAGAATTTTTTTTTTTTGAAGGTTGTGATTTCTTTTTTTTAGAATATTATGATGTTTTTTTGGTGATATATTTGTATATTTCTTTGTATATTGTTGATATAAGGTTGATGTCATTTTGAATTTTTCTATAATCTTCTGGTTTCGACTTGTTTATATTTTTTGTCATGTTTTATGGGTAAAAGGTATTTCAACTATTATTTTTTTCTTTATAAGTTTCTTTATTTTCTTTTTTTCTCTATGTTGTATTGAAATTTTGATTTGATAAGCTTTTTTTTCAATGTTTACACTTTAATTGACATTAATAGATTTAATTTGTTTCCATATCAGTATTTTTCCTGTAAATTTAGAAGTAATTTCATCAAAAGATGCATGATTCACTAAATTTTTCATGAAACAGCAAGGATAGTTTTTATTGGGATCAAATCTAAAAAATCAGTAGGAATTAGAAAAGTTTGATCAATCTTGTCTTATGTAAACCATAATCTTATCATTGAAAAATTTATTTTAGCTATATAAATAATTTATCAAAAATAATATCTAAATTTAAGGATTTTAAACAATAAAAATATTAAAATAATTGTTTCCTAACTTTTAGATCATAAAACATGTGAAATAGCATATTTTCTTTTTTTAGAGGGTGAAAATAATGAATTATAGTATCATGACAATTTAAATATTAATTTATTTATATTTCTCAACAAAATTATTAAAAAGTATTTTATCTTCTTAATTCAATCTTAAACCTTTTATTTAATCTTACTCTATAAAATCTATATTAATAAAATTATAGAAAAAATTAAATTGTCTTAACAATAGTATCTATATTGAAAAGTTTAAAAATAAATCATGAAAACAAAATTATAACACCCAAAATATAATCTCTACAGAGCTATTATTTTAAAGAATTAATTATTAAAAAATAATTATTAAAAAATATTGATATAAATCGTAAATATGTGTATTAATATAAAAATAAAAGAGATAATGATTTTTTTAAAGAAGTTCCTCTTTTTCCTCTTTTTCTAGACTTGCCCAAGTATTGGAATCACATGTAGGGCAAGGTGGAAGTGCTGGAGATCCATTCTCAATTATCATCTCTTCACTAAAATAATCACATGGAGAGCGAATTGAAAACACTCTGGATTCTTCATCGATCACTATTTCTTCACCACAATAATCACATTTATAACTTCCATAACCTGGTTCATCACTATATGCATAGTTTTCCATTTTAAACACCTCTGATCTGTTTTTTTATTTATAATAATGATTATTGGAAATATAAGCATTACATTACTATTTTATGATATTTAAATTTTCACCAAAGATGAAAACTTCCATTAATTATTGAATGTTGATATTTAAAAATAAAAATAAATAGCTATTGATTTTTATAATAAAAAATATAAATAAAATTTTAAAAGGTATTGATTTGAAAATTTTTTAATACTCTTATTTTGTCAATATAAATGATATTAAGGAACTATTTCATGAACAATTATGTAAAAGCTATTTTTAAAAGTAGACCTAATAGATTTATAGCTAATGTGGAAATCAACGGCGAAGAAACTGTTGCTCACGTTCCAAATACTGGAAGATGCAAGGAATTATTGTTGGATGGAGTTACTGTTTATTTGCTTCCAAGTAATGATCCTAAAAGAAAAACAAAATACACAATTCACTTTGTAGAAAACAATGGAGTTTTAGTATCAATTTACTCACAGTTAGCTAATACGATTGTATATGATGCAATAGTAAATAATAGGATAAAAGAACTTAGCTATTATAATCATCACAGTAGGGAAAAAACGGTTGGAAATTCACGAATAGATATCCATCTCTCTAATGATAATGGTGAACAATGTTACATTGAAGTTAAAGGAGTGACTTTAATAGAAAATGGAATAGCTAAATTCCCAGATGCTCCAACAACACGGGGAAAGAGACATCTTGAAGAGTTAATTGAACTTAAAAAGCAGGGACATAGAGCTATTGTCTTCTTTTTGATCCAACATCCAAATGGTGACAATTTCGAACCAAACTGGCACAATGACCCAGATTTTAGTCAAACATTGGTTAAAGCAGAAAAACATGGGGTTGAGATATTGGTTTATAAAACAAGAAATACTTTAAATAAAATTGAAGTTATTGAGAAAAGTTTAAAGTATGATTTGAAAAGAAAAAGTTTAAAGTAACTTTTTTCAAAATTTTAACTTTTAAAATATCTAAATCTGAAAATCCACATCTAATCACATCTATCTACTTTCATCTAAGTAATAATATGGGTATTGTTTCGTTTCAGCATCTCATATTTTGATTAAACATATTCAGTTAATCTTTCTTTACTTAAATTACATTTTTTTTATTTTGACAATTATATTCCATATTTAGTTTTATAAATATCTATAATAGTTGTTATTTCTGTTCATATAGTTAGTAATCTTATTAATCATGCTTTCCTATATGTTGAATTTTTAGTTAATAATATGTTAATAATATAATATCGCAGTGAATTACTATGATATTCATGTCTTTCATCAATTACAGGTTCATCTGCAATTTTAAAAATTGCTAATTAATTATTAAAAGCAAGTTATTTCTTCAACTGCAGCAATTCTAAGTAAGATGTTCTTTCAAAACCACTATTCACGCCTAATTTGTTGAATATATTAAATATGTTATCTAAAGTATCTTGGTAATCAGTTCCGTCGTCTAAATCTGCTTCTATTTCCATGTATGGTTGGAGTCCTTCAACTTTATCAAGACTTATGATGTATTCATCCAATTTATAGATAGTTCTGTCTTTGATAACAATAGCTGCTTGAACAAATCCTAAGTTGGTGAATATACTAGCTATTTTACTGGCATCTTGGATTCCTACTTCTATTTCTTCTCTTGTTTTACTTGATTTGTTTAGTTTTGGTCCTTTGTATGTTATAAAAGTAGAAAGGTTTTCATCAATTGTCACTTTTCTTATTCTCAAAGCTTCGTCTGTTTTTGCAAAATCACGTAGAGGACTATTAAAATAGCTATCTTCTTGATGCTCTATATGACTTTTTTTAGCTCCAATTACTTTTAATTTATTTATTACATAATCAAAATCATTTATTTTAGCTTTAACTTCAACTTCTATCATAATATCCCTTAAAATATTTTCTATTATTAAAAATTTGTTTCTTATATTAATATGAATTTTAACTATTTCTCTTATTAAATAAAATGTTTAAAAATTATTATTTTTTTTAAATAGATCGTTTTTAACTTCATTAAATATTAAATAATCATTATTAAACTATTATTATTCAAATAAAATATTTTTAATTCTTTAATCATTATATAAATTATTATTAAATTCTTAATTTTTAAATAAAATATTATTAAGTTTTTAATACTTATATAAATTATTATTAGATTCTTAATTTTTAAATAAAATATTATTAAGTTTTTAGTACTTGAATAAGTTATTATTAAATTCTTAATTACCAAATAGAATATCTTTAATTTCTCAATTATTATATTTTATAAAATCATATTCTAATTATTTAATTTTTTATACTATATTTATACTATTTTTCTAACTTTATTGAAAAATTATTTATAATATATTGAACATATAAATTTAGTAATAGCAACTATCATATTAGAATATAAATTTCTTGAGTTCTATTATGAAATAATTATTACTCATATCTTTATTACTATTATATATTTCATTTTATTAAGTATGGTTTATATAAGATTATTTATATGAATTTTTATATTTTGAAATTTTTTAAATAGGTTTATATATCATATAAATAAAAAATTGATATAAGTAATAATTTACTTATTTTTTTTTAAAATTTGATTGGGAGGTATATTAACTTGACTGATGTTGATATCAAAATAGAGAACATTGTAGCTTCTGCTAGCATTGGAAAGGATATAGAGTTAACTGAAGTTTCCGCAGCTTTAGAAGGTGTTGATTTTAACCGTGAACAGTTTCCGGGATTAGTCTTTAAACTTAAAGAACCTAAAACTGCAGCACTAATTTTCAGTTCAGGAAAATTAGTTTGTACTGGGGCTAAGTCTATAGAAGATTCTAAATTAGCTATTAAAAAAACTGTTGATATGATGAGGACTATTGATAAAGACATTCCTCATGAATTTGAAATTAAAATACAAAATATTGTAGCTTCTGCTAACTTGGAAGCAACCCTAAATTTAGAGTCAGTAGCTCTAGAATTAGAAAATACGGAATACGAACCTGAGCAATTCCCAGGATTAGTTTACCGTTTATCAGACCCTAAAGTTGTTTTATTATTATTTGGTTCAGGAAAAGTTGTTTGTACTGGTGCCAAAACAAAAGATGATGCTAAACTCGGTGTAGAAAGGGCCTACGATCGACTTAGCGAGTTGGATTTAATATAATTGGTGATGTGATTGATTAAACTTGTAGTATTTGACTTAGATAATGTTATTATTGATGGTGAAGCCATAGATGAAATCGGGAAATTAGTAAACGTTGAAGAACAGATTGCGGAAATCACCGAACAAGCTATGAACGGTGATTTGGACTTTGAAACATCTATTAAAGAAAGAGTTAAGCTTTTAAAAGGAGCTTCAGTCGATGAAATTAAAAAAATTGGAAATGAAGTAAAACTCATGGAAGGGGCTGAAGAAGCTATTAAAGGTTTGAAGGACGAAGGTTTTGAAATAGCTGTTATAAGTGGCAGTTTTGACTTAATTGCAAACCCTTTGAAAGATAAGCTTAACTTAGATCATGTTTTTACAAATTCTTTATTAGAAAAAGACGGATTATTAACTGGAGAAGTTGAAGGTCCTCTAGTCGAGGGTACTAAAGCTGATGTTCTAGTTAACCTCATTGAAGAGCAAGATATTTCCTTAGATGAATGTGTTGCTGTTGGTGATGGCGCAAATGATATTTCTATGATAGAAATAGCTAAGTATGGAATTGCATTTAATGCAAAACCAGCTGTTAAAGAAATAGCTGATATCATCATAGAAAATAATGATTTAAAAGAAGTTTTATTTTTTATAAATAATTTAAACGCTGATTCTGATGAACTAGAAGAATCAACCGAATTAACTGAAGAAATAGCTGAAGACACTGAAGACATATCTAGTGAAGATGTAGCTTCTGAAGCTGCTGAAGTTGTATCTAGTGAAGATGTAGCTTCTGAAGCTGCTGAAGTTGTATCTAGTGAAGATGTAGCTTCTGAAGATGTAGCTTCTGAAGATGTAGCTTCTGAAGCTGTATCTAGTGAAGATGTAGCTCTTGAAGACAATGAGGATGCAACTTCTGAAGTTGCTGAAAATGTATCTGCTGAGGCTGTTGAAACCACATCTAGCGAAGATGTAACTTCTGAGGAAAGTGGAAAAACATCTGAAGAAGAAACTGAAAAAGTATCTGAAGATAAAAAAGGTTCTAAATCTAAGAATAAAAAATCTAAAAAGAATCAGCTTCCTGAAGTAGATTTTGATGTTGCAACTACTCCTGAAGGAGTTAGACAACAAAAAGATGAGAGAGAAGCTCTTATAAGTAAAATAGCTGATGAAAGGGAAGAATTCAACAAAGTTGCAAAAGAACATCGTAAAATTCGAGATGAACTTAATGATAGTCTTAAAGAAAACTTAAAATTAGCTATTGATTTCAGAGATAAACGTAATGAAATAAATAAAGATGTTGAAGCATCTAAAAAATTACGTGATGAAGTTAATGAAGAGCTTAAAAAACTTGAATGGTCTTCTGGAAGAAGAGATAGATTAAAACTCGAAAATGAGATTAAAAAAATTGATAAAGTCATTGAAACTCGAGTTTTAGATATTAAAAAAGAAAATCAACTTGTTAAAAATGCTAATGACTTAAGAAAGCAATTAATGGAAATTAAAGAAGACGAAAAAGTTAAAGATGCTGCTCAAGATCTTAAAAAGGTTTCTGAAGAACATCATGCTAAAGTAGTTGAATTTTCTGAACAAGCTCAAGAATTCCATGAAAATATGCTTAATTACTTCAGAAAAACTGATGAAATTAGGACCACTGCAGATGAAGCACATAAAAAGTTCATTGAAGCTAGGAAAGCTGCTTCAAGTAAGCACGAAGAATTTAAGATAGTTTTAAGTGAGATTCACGTTATAAACAAAGCTCTTGGAACAAACAAATCCAAAAGACGAAGATCTGAAAAACAATCTAATACTAAAAAAAATCGTGAAGAAAAAGAAAAAGCTGAAGATATATTTGAAAAGTTCAAACAAGGTAAAAAACTTAGTACTGAAGAGCTTTTACTTTTACAAAAGCATAATATTGGTTAATAGTTTTGTTGCTACTTCAAGTTCAATAGCTAGTATTAACTAGCTATTATTTTCTTAGCTTATTTTTAAACATATCTACATGATTACATAATTTCTTTTCTTTATTTTTTTTCTTATTTTTTTTAATAACTTAATAATCAACATATAATTTTAATTATAAATATATTATTGGTGAGAATGTGCATAAACAAGTTGAAAATTCTAAGTCTAATGACAAAATTGAAAAAATAGAAGTTTGTTATCTATGTGGTAAAGAATTCAATATCAATGAAGATGACGAAAGTCATTACCATTATGGACAATTTCCAATGTGTGATTATTGTAGTGAATTTTATGGTTTTTATAAAAAAGATAGATAATTTATATAATGAGTAGATAATAATTTTAAATAATAAAAAGATAATGACTTTAATTAATTTTTAGATAAACAATTAGATAATACTATTTAATTCACAATTTAAACTTCTTATAATGATTCTAAATAATATTTTTAATATATTCAAATAATCAAGTTTTTAATAATTAAAAAATATATTATTTTTTAAATTAATTTTGATATATCATTCTTCTTATGGCCAATATATATTTTAAAAATAATTAATATTAATAATTAATATTTTAAAAATAATTGTTTTTATAATAATTGACTTAAAAATATTAAAAATATATATTTTAGATAATTTATTTATATACTTATTAACCAATAAATATATTTTAGCTATAGACTAAACTTATTATTTTCAAAGTTAATGCCTAATTGATATACCTCCTAATTGATATACATTTTATTCTAGTATTTAATTTAAGAAAAGCAAAAAGATTAAATAATACTAATTATAATATTTGTATTAAATAGCTTAAATAATAAAACTAAAATAATAAAATTTAATATAATCATAATAATTAGTGGTTGTTATATCATTAGAATAAATTAATTATATGATATACTTATATTATATTGCAACTCAAAATTAAAGTAGAATAATAAAATAGAATATAAATTTGAAAAATATATTGTTTATAAGAAAGTATTATAAGACTATATTATCGATAAGTGTATATTGTTTATAAGAAAGTATTATAAGGCTATGTTATCTATAAGTATATTATTAGTTATATTAATTAATGGAATAAGTTATTAGTTATATTATTTAATGGAATAAGTCGAAAAAGTAATATAATTGCAACTTTAATAATTTATTGAGCATATGAGCTCTTTTTATAATATTGATTATTTATATTCTATTTATAGAGTATTAGGGATTTATTTTTAACAAAATGATAAGTGATACAATGCATGAGGTAATTATCTGCGAAAAACCTAAGTCAGCTGAAAAAATAGCTCAAGCTCTTTCTTCTAAAGCCAAGAAGATGAAATATAATAAGAAGCTTACATATTGGGAGATTAATGAAGATGGTAAGAAAACAAATGTTTTATCAGCAGTAGGGCATTTATATTCTCTTACTCCCACCAATCAAAATGAAAAGGTTTATTTTGATTTAAATTGGGCACCAATTTATGAGATACAAAAAAATAAAAATTATATTAAGGATTATATTTATTCTATTAAGAAATTTTCTAAAGGTGCAGATAAATTTATTCATGCTTGTGATTATGATATCGAGGGAACTTTAATAGGTTTCAATGCATTAAAATATGCATGTGGAGAAGATTCAATAGCTAAAACTTCAAGAATGAAATTTTCAACTCTAACTAAGAAAGATATCATGGATGCATATGAAAATATGATTGATCTTGATATAAATCAGGTTAATAGTGGGATAGCTAGACATATTCTTGATTTCTATTTTGGGGTTAATATTTCTCGAGCTTTAATGAAATCGGTTAGAACAGCTAAATCAAGATTTTTAAAGCTTTCTGCAGGTAGGGTTCAAACACCAAGTCTTTCAATTCTTGTTGATAGAGAAAAACAGATTCAAAAATTTGTTCCAGAACCATATTGGTTGATTAAGGCAGTTTTAGAAGGAGAGATAATAGCTGATCATATTGCAGGAAAGATTTTCAATAAAGAAGAAGCTGAAAAAATATTTGCTGGGTGTAAAGAATCAGATGCTTTAGTCGATGATGTAAAAATAACTGAAACCATTAGAAAACCTCCAATTCCTTTTAACCTAGGTGGATTACAATCAGAATCTTATGGAGTCTTTGGTTTCAGCCCAAAAAAGACTCAAATGATTGCTCAGAATTTATATACTGAAGGATATACTTCTTATCCTCGTACATCTTCACAAAAACTCCCTGCAAGTTTGGAATTTAAAAAAATCTTCAAACAATTGTCTGGCAGGTCTTTATTTAAAGACCATATAAGTAAACTTCCTCAACAAACCAAACCAAATGAAGGTAAAAAAGAAGATGCTGCTCATCCAGCTATTCATCCAACTGGAATTTTACCTGAAAAATTATCTGATGATGAGCAAAAGGTATATCAGCTCATTGTTTTTAGATTCATAAGTCTTTTTGCTGAAAATTCTAAATTAGAAACCATGAAGACTTTGCTTAAAATAGCTGAAGAAGAATTTGTATTTAAAAGAAAAAGAGTCTCCTATCTTGGTTGGTTACAGCATTATCCTTTCCGTAAACTTGAGGATGAATTTTTCCCTAATATCAAAAAAGGAGACCTTATAAAGGTAGAGGATGTATTATCAGAGGAAAAAGAAACTAAACCTCCTGCAAGATACAATGAGGCTTCTCTTATAAAAGAACTAGAAAAAAGAGAACTAGGTACAAAAGCCACTAGGGCAGATATAATAGCTAAGCTATATGATAGAGAATATATTTCCGGTAAAAAAATTGAAGTTAATCAACTGGGAATTAGTATAATAGAAACTTTAAAAGAATATTGTAAAGATTTGACCAGTGAAGAACTAACTAGACAGTTTGAAAAAGAATTACAAGGAATAATGGCTGATAAAATAACCAAAGATAAGGTTATTGGTGAAGCAAAAAAAGAAGTTCTAAGTATTTTAGGAGATATTGAGGATAGTGAAAATAAAATTGGTGAAGGAATTTATAATGCTTATCAAGAAAGTTTGATACTTGGAAAGTGTGCTTGTGGAGGAAATCTTATAATTAGATACTCTCCAAAAACTAAAAGTCATTTCGTAGGCTGTTCTAATTATCCTGATTGTAATATAATATACTCTTTACCAAAAGGAGCCAATGTTCTAAAGAGTACATGTGAAAAATGTGGATTGCCAATGATCTCATTTGGAAAACCCAAGCAAAGAGCTTGCTTAGATCCTAAATGTGGAAAAGATTCTACTAAGACTCACGATTCGGAAATCGTTGGAACTTGTCCTGATTGCCATAGTGATTTATTAAAAAGGTCTGGTAGATATGGTGATTTTGTTGGTTGTAGCTCATTTCCAAAATGTAGATTCACATGTTCGGTTGAAGAGCTTAAAGATTTAAAAACTAAATAAAAATATTAATAAGTTAACTGATTAGTAGTATTGAATAAATTAATATTTAACATAAGTAATTAAATAAATTAATATCTAAATTTTTGAAATTGTCAATAGTAAATTATTTATTTATTAAAATTTACTTATTAAATAAATTTAGATTAGCTTTTTTAATTCTTATAAATTATTTCAATAAAAATGATAATCCTTCTATAAAGTGATAATGTTGCGTCATAGACACAAATATAAAATATTAGAAATGTTATAATATTACAATATATAAAATGAAATTATATATAACATGAATATCATATTATAAAGAATATTATAAAAATTATAAAGTTCTTTAAAGAATAGCTCGTCTTGAAATTAACAAGTTTTAAGAATTTTATTAGTTAGAAATGTAATAGAAATTTACTATAAATTTACTAATATTTAATCATGAATTTTTAAATTTTTTATATTAAAAATTATATTAGATTGAAATCAAGTTTAATTTGTTATTAAATATTAAAATATTAATAAATTAGAATATTATAACTTATATTAGATTGAAATCAAGTTTAATTTATTATTAAATATTAAAATATTAATAAATTAGAATATTATAAATTATATTAGATTGAAATCAAGTTTAATTTATTATTAAATATTAAAATATTAATAAATTAGAATATTATAAATTATATTAAATTAAACTTATAGTAAAAACCGTATTATATAGATTTTATTATAACTTTAATTAAAGTTTTATAAAATTTTTTGAATTTTTTAAAAAATTATATAAAATTATTATAGCTTATGTAATAAATAATGTATTATTAAGAATTATATAATAATTATTTAGATTAAGTATAGCTTATGTAATAAATAATGTATTATTAAGAATTATATAATAATTATTTAGATTAAGTATAGCTTATGTAATAAATAATGTATTATTAAAAATTATATAAAATATATCACTCAAGATTATGAATAATAAAAAGTAAAAATAATGAATGTAATTCATATTCTTATTTGATGAATATTAAATTAGAGGATTTTTTATGGATAAGAAAAAAATACTAACAATACTTAAATCAGTGGCTATTATTTTAGTTTTAGTCTGCTTTGTGTTCTTACTGAGAGCACAAGCATATGATTTGACATTAATTCCTGAAGATCAAAAGTCCATGTTCACTGATTCCAGTGGACTTCCTTATTTCAGTGAAATGGATTCATATTATAATTTACGTTTAACAGAAGATTATATAGATCATGGTTACTTTGGTGATGAAATTAAAAATGGAACGCCGTGGGATAATCTTTCTTATGCTCCAGATGGAAGATCTGCAGCGTATCCTCCAATGATAGGGTATGTAACGGCATTTTTATATTATTTATCTGGGTTCTTTGGTGATTATTCAGTGAAGGAAGTTGCATTTTGGACTGGAGCAATAATAGCTTCATTGGCAGCTATACCAGCTTACATTATAGTTAGAAGAGTAACGAATGATTTTGGAGCCATTTCGGCAGCATTATTAGTTGCATTTGCTCCTAGCTATTTTGCACATACCTTTGCAGGTTTTTTTGATACAGATATGTTTAATGTTATATTCCCTCTATTGATTACATTATTCTTTATTGAAAGTATTAGATTGAAAAGATTGGTCTATAGGATAATATTTATATTAGCTACTGTAGCTTCTTTAGCCCTTTTTTCAGTATCATGGGATGGTTACATATTTTATCCAGCATTGTTAGTTATTATTGTAATAGTTTATTTCATAGCAAGCTACCTTTTCAAATTGCATTTATTTAAACCTTTTAAAGACTATCCAAATAAATTCAGTTGGTTTGTAAATCAAAAAGAAATATTTTCAATAGTTCTCATAGGTATAATTAGCTTTATAAGTTTGGTTCTTATTGTAGGATTTGATTCACTTATAGCAAATATCCAAGGTACTTTAGTTGGAGGACTTTCTCTACAAGATACTGCTGCACTAACATCAAATTATCCTAATGTAGCTATTTCCATTGCAGAACTGCAGATCCCAAATTTACTAGTTGGGGGAATAGTAGGAATGTTTTTAGCTAATTCAGGAGGAGTTATTAATGGTATGGGAGGTATTCTTTCTTTCTTAGGTGCTTTTGCCATTCTATTCTTATTTGCTCAAAGATTATGGTCATTAAAGTCTGATGATTTAAGAACTAGTTCTAAAAAGCCACCTAAAGGAAAGAGAAAAGCTACATCAATAAAGCAGGAAAGTAAAGATAAATCTTTTTTCATCGATGATGATTCTATCGGTAAATCAGGGGATGTTTATGAAACTAAGAGAAACGCACTTCTTTATTTCACTATATTTGCAGTGTGGATTTTTATAGCTATAGTAGCGGTTTCTAGAGGTTCAAGATTTCTTGCGATACTGGTTATCCCAGTCAGTTTATGTGCTGGTATTTTTGTAGGTTATGCTACTTCTTATATTACAAAAAACACTCTTAGTAATTTTAAGTTGGCAGTTATATCATTAGGAGGGGCTTTTTTAGCAGCATTTCCAGTTTTCAGTATAACTAATCAATATATAATACCTTTAGGGTTCTTTGCTGCACTTTCAATAGCTTCATTAGTATTGATTTATGGAATTAAAGGTCATCGCTCTTTAAATCATAAAAACAAAATAGGAACTAATAATAAAAATTCTAAATCAAGATTTATTTCTATCAGAAATTTTGTTGTGATGTTAATTATTTTGTTAGCATTTGTTTCGCCAATGGCCAGTGGAGCTTACCAAGTAGCAAATAATGTTGTTCCAGGTACTAGTGATCCAATGTGGAATGCAATGGAATGGGTAAAAGCGAATACAACTGATAATACTGTTATAATCTCTTGGTGGGATTACGGATATTTATTTGAAATTGCAGGAGATAGGCCGACTAGTTTCGATGGAGGATCTCAGACAGGTGATAGGGCATTCTGGGTTGGTAAAGCTATGACGACGAATAACACGGATTTATCAGCAGGAATATTTGAAATGTTGGCTACAACTGGAGATAACGCTTATCTGGCTTTAGATAATTACACAAATAATACAGGAAAATCTGTTGAAATTTTAGAAAAAACTTTACCACTTTCAAGAGAAGAAGCTAAAACTGCAATGACAGAAGAGTACAACTTAAGTTCTATACAAGCAGATACTATCTTAAAATATTCTCATCCACCTAATCCTACTCCTGTTATATTCGTAGCAAGTTCAGACATGTTAGGAAAAGCAGGATGGTGGACATACTTTGGTAATTGGGATTTTGCTGCTAAAAGTAGTGTAGGCTATCAATATTTAACTGCACAAGTACCAGCTCAATTGGAGAAAATTAACTCTACTGTTAGTCAAGCAACTATAACTAATAGCTTAGAAAATGGTATTGCAGTTCAAACAGTAGTTACTAAAGGAGTTGCAAATAACACTACAAATGCAACTGTTAAAACAGTGTATGAAAATGGAACTCAAATAATTGATCAAAATGGAACACTATATAATCCTTTCCCACTTTATAATAAAATTATCATTGAAGAGGGTATACTCATGGTAAATGAAACAGTAAATGAAAGTGGAAACTTTACTTTGCTTGTTATTGGAAACAATGGTACATATTCCTCCATTATAATGAGTAAAGAATTGGAAAATGCTTTATTTACAAGACTTTTCATATTAGGTGGATATGGTCAAGATAGATTTGAAATGGTTAATATGCAAGATGGAGTATCTTTATGGAGAATTAACCCAAAATCTTAAAAAAAAATGAATAATGGAGGTATGATTCGTGGGATACTTTGAAATGATTTTCAATTATTATCCACTACTTCATACCAATTTATATTTAAATGTATTAATTTGAATATCCTATTTTAATTTACATTGTTATTTACATCATTATTTAATTATTATTTAATCATTAGTTAATTATTTACTAATTATTTAATCATTTAATTATTTACTAATTATTTAATTATTTAATTTATTTACTAGCATGATATTACTATTTTAATAACTTACACTATTTCAATTAGAATTCTATTCTATTCATAATCTTTTTTTCATGAAATATAACCTAAAAATATTCCACAATTAAAATATGAAAGATTCAGAAATATAGATTTAATAATAATCATACTTAATAAGATGATTTAACATAGATACTTAATAAGATTATTATAATATAGTCAAAATTTAGATAATATATTCTAACTTAATTAATATTCAATATTATAGTTAATATCCAAGTGAGTTTAATGGAAATCGATGATAAAATAGCGAAAATTGAAGAAGAAATCCAAAAAACACCTTATAATAAAGCTACATCTCACCATATTGGTAAGTTAAAAGCTAAAATATCAAAATTAAAGGAAGAATCTTTACAACGAAAAAGTTCTGGAACTAAGGGGAAAGGATTTCATGTTAAAAAAAGTGGAGATTCAACGGCAGTTTTGGTGGGATTTCCTTCAGTTGGAAAATCAACTCTTCTAAATGAATTAACTAATGCGGAATCTAAAGTGGGATCTTATCAATTCACAACTTTAGATATTATTCCTGGAATCATGGAATATAGGGGGGCTAAAATTCAAATATTTGATGTTCCAGGAATTATAACTGGAGCTTCTAGTGGAAAAGGAAGAGGTAAAGAAATTCTTTCAGTAGCTAGAACTGCAGATCTTATTATAATTGTTTTAGATGTTTTTAATCCCCAACATTTGGATATTATTATAAGAGAACTTCGTGATATTGGAATAAGACCAAATGAAAAAGAGCCAGATGTTACAATAAGAAGAAAAAAGCTTGGAGGGGTTAAAGTCTCTTCAACTACAGAGTTAACTCATTTAGATGAGAAAACAATAAGATCAATCATAAATGAATATGGTATGCATAATGCTGATGTTTTGATTCGTGACGATGTTACAATGGATCAGTTTATTGACAGTTTAGAATCTAATCGTGCTTATGTGCCATCCATTGTTCTTTTGAACAAAGTAGATTTAGTTGATGATAGCTATTTAAATGAATTGAGGAAAACCATTCCTGACTTCACTCCAATTTCTGCAGATAAAAAACAAAACATAGAATATTTAAAGGATCAAATATTTGAGAATTTAAATCTTATAAGAATATATTTAAAACCACAAGGTAGAAAAGCAGATTACGAAGATCCATTGATTATAAAAAAAGGAGCTAGTGTTATAGATGTCTGTGGAAAGTTACATAGGGAATTTGTAAAAAATTTCCGCCATGCTAAAATTTGGGGAAAATCTGTTAAATTTCCAGGACAAAAAACAGGACCAGACCACATTTTGGAAGATAAAGATGTTTTAAGAGTAATTCTTAAAAAATAATAGCTATCTAAAAAAGAACCATCAAATAAATTCAATTTAAATTCAATTTAAATGAATATAAATGAATTGTTAAACTTAATTGATAAGAGCTATTATTGAAGCTTAATTTTAAAGAGGTTATTAAATTTAATTGAAAGATGGAATAATATGAGTAATAAAAATTCTTCCGATAAAATAGTCTTTATAACTGGAACTCCTGGGGTTGGAAAGACTACGATGGCATTGGAGTTAATTAAAAGGTTATCTAAAAATTTTGATTCAAAGCTTATTAAAATAAATGAGTTAGCTATTGAAAATGGCTTAATTGAAGGTGAAGATTTAGAAAAAGGATATAAAATTGTCAATATAACCGAATTAAATGAAAAACTTCATGAAGTCCTTGATTCTTTTTTTAAAGCTGAAAATAACTTTCAACATGACTATAATAAGGGATCTAACGTTTTAAAGTCAAAAATAGCTATTATTGAGGGTCATCTATCTCACCTCTGTGATAAATGCGATAAAGTCATAGTTCTTAGATTAGATCCAATTATACTTAAGACCAGACTTGAATCCAGAAAATATGGGAAATCTAAGACTTATGAAAATTTAGAAGCTGAAGCATTAGGTGTTTGTTCAGTTGAATCCTTTGAAAAACATGGGGATAAGGTTAATGAAATTAACACATCGCACATGACTAAAGATAATGTATTAGACATCATTGAAGATGTTTTATTCGATAACAAATCACTTCCTATTGGTGAAATTGATTTTTTAGATTGGATATTAAGCTAATATTAAATTATTTTTTGAAATAAATTAAAATGTATTAATCTAATTACAATATATTTTATAAGTCATGAAAATTATATATTATTTAATAAGTTTATAATTAGTTTTACAATGAATTTAGGAAAAGTTTTTTATATAGAAAAAACAAAACATTGTTAATATTCTTCTTGCATTAAAAATGGCCTAGGCTAACTTTTAAGATATTGTTTTAAACTATTTAAATCTTATTAAATTTACCTTATTAATGTTACATTCTATTTTAATAGATTGTTTGCCAATTTATGGGGTCTAAAGTTGAGAAGAGGAAAAAGACCTAAGTGGATGATTGACATAGCTAAAGAACGTATGAATATTCTTTTTGCTATGGCAAAAAGCGAATACAATCTGAATCCAGAAAGATCTAATAGATATGTGTATTTGGCTCTTAAAATATCCAAAAAATATAATACAAAAATTCCTCTTAAATGGAAACGTAACTACTGTAAAAACTGTTACAAGTTTTTAAAACCAGGTACTAATTCCAGAATTAGACTTTCTAATAGTCAAGTGAATATTAAATGTATGGAATGTAATTCAACAATGCATATTCCTTACATGAATGAGAAAAAATTAAAAAGGAGAGCTAAGATTGACACTTACATTATCAAAAAAAGAAATAATGAATAAAGCTCTTCATGCTATGATAATTAACATTGGAAAAGCTGGAATCAATGAGAAT
The DNA here is from genome assembly GCF_001639285.1 of Methanobrevibacter cuticularis. GTDB lineage: Archaea > Methanobacteriota > Methanobacteria > Methanobacteriales > Methanobacteriaceae > Methanobaculum > Methanobaculum cuticulare. Next base: position 79,181 of record NZ_LWMW01000087.1, read on the forward strand.
GTTATTGAAGAAGTTAAACGCCAGCTTAAAGATAAAGAAATTGTTAAGCTACGCTTTGCTAAAAATGTAGCAGATGAAAAAGAATCTTATATTGATAGCATAGTTCAAGGAACAAGATCCAAACTTATTGACTTAAGGGGAAATGTTGCTATCATTTACAAGAAAAAGCATTAATAGTGACTAGATATTACTATATTACTGGTAATTAGATATCATTGCATCAGTAGTAATTAGATATCATTGCATTAATAGCTATTATTACTTATATTAACAGATAGAATGTTAAACTAAATTTATTAGGAGAATTAAGATGACAACTGTATATGATGTACCTGCAGATTTATTAATAGATCAAGTTGCAAAAGATTTTAATGAGGAAAATACTAAAATAAATCCTCCAGAATGGACAACTTTAGTTAAAACAGGAGTCCATAAAGAAAGAAAGCCAGAAAATATCGATTGGTGGTATGTAAGATGTGCTTCTATTTTAAGAAGAGTTTATATTGATGGACCAGTTGGAATAAATAGTTTAAGAAATTTTTATGGTGGAAAAAAAGACAGGGGAGTTACTCCAGAAACCTTTAGAAAAGGTAGTGGAGCTATTGTTAGAGGAGCTTTACATCAATTAGAAGATGCTGGCTATGTTCAAAAGATTGATGCAGGGAGAATTGTCACTCCTCAAGGAAAATCTTTCTTAGACAAAAATTCTGGTGCTTTAATTAAAGATATTCCTGAACTTGAAAAATATTGATGGATTTGTATTGATTTTTAAATTCATAAAATTTTCATGAGCTAAATTGAATAAAATAAATAGCTCAATTAAATTAAATAACTACTAAAATATTAATTGGGGGCCATAATATGAGTGATCTTGATGAATTGCGACGTAAAAGAATGGCAGAGTTACAGCAGCAAGCTGTAGCTTCTGAGCACCAACAGATGCAACAAATGCAAATGCAACAAGAAATGGAAGCTCAGAAAAAGCAAATCATGATGCAAATTCTGACTCCAGAAGCTCGAAGTAGGTTAGCCAATCTTAAATTGACAAAACCAGAATTTGTAGATCAAATTGAACTTCAATTGATCCAACTAGTTCAAAGTGGGAGAGTTCAAGGTAAAATAACTGATGAACAATTAAAACTTCTGCTTAAACAATTATCTGGTAATAAAAGAGAGATTAATATCACTCGAAAATAATATGAAAGCTTGTGTTCTATATAGTGGGGGAAAAGACAGTTCATTAATGGCTATTCTTCTTAAAAGAATGGGATTTGATGTGGAGCTGATAACAGCTAATTTTGGAGTTTATAAATCTCATATTCCTGCTTCAAAATCTGCAAAAGCCCTTAATTTAAAACATAATGTTTTGGAATTGAATAAAAATATCTTAAAAAATTCTGTTTCTATGATATTAGAGGATGGATTTCCTAATAATGGAATCAGTTATCTCCACAAGGAAGTCATTGAAGAATTATCCAATAAAAATATTTATTCAATCATTGCTGATGGAACTCGTAGAGATGATAAAACTCCAAAATTGAATAAAAATGAAATCAGAAGTTTAGAAGATCGAAAAAATATACAATATGTAAATTTGGATAGTTTTGGATATAAGACAATAGACACTCTCGTTTCAAAGTTCTTTGAATTAGTAAATGAAAAGAGTAATAAAGAAAATAGTTCTGATTATGAAGTTGAAATTCGTTGTTTGATAGATGCCAGTGATGGAAATTCAAATGAAATATTCCCTGAACATTATCAAACAAGGGTCATTGGCTTGAAAAATGAGAATTCTATGTAAAAATATTAATAAAATATTAAAATATTACTAAAAAATTATAACAAATTGTATATAAAACTTACAATATATAAAATATTAAATAAATAGTTAATGCAATTATATTTGTAATATAATTTAGTCAAAATGATTATTGTATAATTATAATTTATAATATAATTAATAGTATATTTATAAAAATATTACTTTATAATAATATTATCTTTTTTAATATATTATCTATTAACTTATCAAAATTACTTATTAATCTATCTTATATATTCATGTTATTCATGAACATATTCTATTACTTTATATATAATATATGGCATTACTTTATCTATGATATATGGTATTACTATATATTTTATATTACTATATTATATTAAAAAATAACCAGATTTAAGACGAATATTATAGTATGGAGAAGATTCCTATATTGAGATGATTCTTATTCATATCTTAATATTTTACAGTGATAATATTTATATGGTGTAAAGATGAGCAGAAATAAACCATTAGCTAAAAAACTAAGGCTTGCAAAAGCTAATAAACAAAACAGAAGAATCCCTATTTGGGCATATACGAAGACTAAACGTCAATTAAGATATAGGGCTAAACCAAGACATTGGAGAAGAAATAGTCTTAAAGTATAGAGTTGAGTAATATGGAAAGAACTTATACAATACCACTTAGAGATGTTAAGAAAGTACCAAGAACTATTAGAGCTTCAAAAGCTATAAGATCAGTTCAAGAATTCTTAACTAAGCACATGAAAGCAGATGAAGTTAAAATTGATGCTTCATTAAATGAAAAAATTTGGGAAAGAGGGATTCAAAAGATACCTTCAAAAATCAAAGTTAAAGCAGTAAAAGATGATGATGGAGTTGTTGAAGCAACTTTAGTTGAATAATGCTTTAGTTGAATAATAATCAATAGCTTGATTATCACTTAATAACTAATTATTATATTAATGGAAGGCAACAATGCTTAAAAGAATTAATCTCACTGGAAATCCAAATTTAGGAGTATATATTACAGTAACGGATGAAATAGCTATTGTTCCTTTTAATCTTCCTGAAATAATGGAAAATAATATTAAAGAAGCTTTAGATATTGATGTTATAAGAACTTCGATAGCTGGGAGTAATTTAGTAGGAGCTTTAGCTATTGGGAATTCTAATGGCATTATAGTTTCTCCTTTTGCCTTTGATAGAGAAATTGAATTATTAGAGTCATATGGGTTAAATATAGCTAAAATTCCAGATAAATATACTGCAGTAGGTAATATAATTGCAGCAAATGATAAAGGAGCTATAGTTAGTCCTTTACTTTCTTCTAAATCATTGAAAATAGTTGAAGAAACTTTGGACATTAGAGTTGAGAGATCTGAAATTGCAGGCTTTGATATTATTGGATCTTTAGTTGCTGTTACAAATAAAGGAGCACTTCTTCACAAAGATGCATCTTTTGCAGAACTTAAATTAGCTAAAAGTGTCTTCAAAGTTGAAGCAGAAATAGGGACTGTTGGAAGAGGAATAGCTCTTGTAGGAGCTTGCTCAATTGCTAATTCTTATGGGGCAATAGTTCCTGAATCTAGTACAGGTCCTGAAATGGCTAGAATTGAAGAAGCATTAGGTTTTCTTGAAGAAATTTAAATAAAAATAACTAATTAATAACTACTAATTTAGATAATAATTAGCTAGTAGTTACTAATTTAGATAATAAATAACTACTAATTACTAATTCAGATAATAGTAACTAATTATTACTAATTTAGATAATAAATAGCTAGTAGTTACTAATTTAGATAATAATTAACTAATAGTTACTAATTTACATAATAAATAACTAGTAACTACTAATATAGCTTAATTTAATAACCAATCATTCAATATTCAATTTACAATTATTTTATAAATTATTTTAATAACTGAGGGATAATATGAAAACAAAGATATATAGAATTCGTGGTAAGTTTGCAATGGCTGATGAAACTAAAGTATTTACTAAAGAGCTCAAGGCCACAAATGAAGAAAACATTTATGAAAGAATTTATTCTGAGTTTGGAAGTAAACATGGAATAAATAGAAATCAAATTAATATTGATGAAATTAAAGAGATTTCAGAAGATGAAATAACAGATCCTTTGATTAAAGCAATATCTTAAGTTTAAGGGTGTTAAAATGGAAGACCAGCAAAGATTAGAAGAGATGATGAATGAGCTTAATTTATATAAAAGCCAGGCGGAGATGTTACAACAACAAGTCGAAGCAGTTCAAAGCTCAATAGCTGAAGTTGAAATTTTGGAGTCTACTTTAGAAGATGTGAAAGATAAAAATTCTTTAGAAACTTTAGTGCCTGTTGGGGCTGGCTCTTTCATGAATGCTGAAATTACAAAGACTAATGAAATTATTATGAGTGTTGGTGCAGGAATAGCTATTCCTAAAACTATTGAAGAAGCTAAAGAAACTATGGCTTCTCAGAAAGAAGAGCTAAATGAAAGTTTAGATAAAATGGTTGATAATTTGCAAAAAATTAGTCAAATTGTTGCTCAGTTATCTCCACAAGCTGAAGAACTCATGAGAAAAGTTCAAAGTGGACAACAAGCACCAATTTAGATATTTTTATCAAAATTAAGTATAACAATATCAATAATAATTTTTTTCTCTCTATTTAGTATTTCATTCTTTATTTTTAGTAATTTCTAGTATTTTTATCTTAATATATTATTATTCACATTTTAATTATTATTTATATTCAAATTATTATTATTTATTATTCTCATTATAATTTCACAATGTTAATTGTTTTTATAGGCACACTTATATTAATAACTTTATTATTATTCTTATTATCCATATCATTATTATTTTTATTAATTTAAACTAATTTTAAAAAAATATAGTTAATTTTAATTAATTCAATTTTCAAATTAAGTATTATATAGTATATTTTATTAAAGATTATATCACCATAATTAGCATAATAATTTCATTAGTCATATTAAAGATTATTTTGTAATTTGTTTTCTATTAATCTTAAAAGGAAGGTAATAATTTGTTTGATTCAATAAAGAAAAAATTTGCAGATGTGAGCAGTAAAATTACTAAAAAAGTATCTGAAGAAGCTGAAGAGGAAGGAAATATCAAAGCTATTGAAGAATCTACTCAAGAAGAATCTATTGAAACTGAAGTACCTAAAACTGAAAATAAACTAGATAAAGAGTTATCATCCAATATAAAAGGAGAAAATAAACTAGATAAAGAGTTATCATCCAATATAAAAGAAGAAAATGAAATAATAAATGATGATGAAGAAAAAAATAAGGATAATAAAAAAGGAAATTCTAAGTTTCTATCATTTATCAGAGAAAAAACTATTTCAGAAAAAGATGTAAATGACATTCTTTGGGAATTAGAACTTTCTCTTTTAGAAAGTGATGTAGCTATTGATGTTGCAAATGTAGTTGTTGAATCTGTAAAAGAAGATTTGGTAGGGAAAAAAATCAGAAGAAGCAGTGATATTGAAAAGCATACTTATGAATCTCTTAAAAAAGCTGTTTCTAAAATAATTTCTATTGATGGAAAAAGTATGACTGAAATGATTGAAGAAAAGAAAGCTAAAGGAGAACCACTAGTTGTAATGTTTGTTGGAATTAATGGAACTGGAAAAACAACTACAATAGCTAAATTAGCTAGTTATTACATGAAAAAAGGTTATACTCCAGTGGTAGCAGCTTCTGATACATTTAGGGCAGGAGCTATTGAACAATTAAACCATCATACTGATAATTTAGATGTTAAAATAATTAAGCATCAGAAAGGATCTGATCCAGCGGCAGTTGCATTTGACGCAGTAGAACATGCAAAAGCAAAAAGAAAAGAATTAGTTTTAATTGATACTGCTGGAAGAATGCAAAATAATATAAATCTCATGGATGAAATGAAAAAGATTAAACGTGTATCCAAGCCGGATCTTGTTATTTTTGTAGGGGATGCTTTAACAGGTAATGATGCAGTTGAACAAGCTACCAAATTCAATGATGCTATTGATATTGATGGTGTGATCCTTACAAAAGCTGATGCTGATTCCAAAGGAGGGGCTTCTCTTTCAATTGGATATGTTATAGGAGAACCTATAATGTTTTTAGGAATGGGTCAAAGCTATGATGATTTAAAAGAATATGACTCTGATTGGATGTTAGAGCAGATATTTAGCTGATTTCTCGGATTGGATGTTAGAGCAGATATTTAGTTGATTTTATTCAATTTCACTTAATAATTGTCCTGATACACCAATATTTTCATCTTTAAGTTCTTTTATTAAAACTGTAACTGTTGATTCTGGTAAATCATAAGCTTCAGCTGTTATTTTGGTTAAAGCTTTTACATATTCTCTTTTTTTATCTAAACTTATTTTATTTGATTCAACAATAATCACTGGCATTTTTATCTCTCCAATTTTTTTATTTCCTATTTTTTATTTTCCATAATTTATATAATTTATATAATTTATATGAATTAAATATTAATATTATTAACCTAATATAATAATATAACATTTCTAAAACATTATAATAATTTTAATATTGAGAATGATTTCATGTAGTTATTATCTTAGTTAAGAATCATATTCATTAAAATGTAGTATTTTATGATATTTTTTAATATGTTAATATTGTGATAGTGTATTAATGGGGGAATATCCATAATCTCTAGAATTAACTCACTAACAACCCCATTTTCTCAAATATTACTATTCCTTGAGAATAATATCATCATTCAATTAAATTAAAAGTAGCAGTGATTAAACATGCTTGGTGAAAAAGAACTTATAAAATTGTTTCCTGATTTTAAAGAATTAGTAGAACCTTCTGGAATTGATTTGGCTCTTGATGAGATATTTGTGCAAAAATCTTCTGGTTCCCTTATTGATAATGAAAAGAATCTACCTGATCTAGAACCATTAAATGGCCCTATTTATACACTTGAATCGCAAACTGCTTATTTAGCCACTATTGATCGGAAAATTAAGATACCAAAAGGATACACGATGCTTTATAAACCAAGATCAACTCTTCTACGTTCATTTGTTTCAGTTCAAACAGCTGTTGGAGATCCTGGATTCTATGGAACTTTGATGTTTATGCTTTATAATCATGGAAAGTTTGACTATAAAATAAAAAAAGGAGATAGAATAGCTCAAGGAGTTGTTTTTGAAGTCGATGGATCTGGGGAATACAATGGTAGCTATCAAGAAGAAGAATAATTTTTCAAAAATAATAAGTTAGTAAAGCGAATAAAATAAGTTAATAATTTAATAAAGTGAATAAAATAACTTAATAAACTGAAAAATAATCAAAGATTAAAATGAATACTTCTAAAGCTTTAGTAGAGATTCTTGAAGAATCAAATATTAATTTCATATTTGGCCATCCTGGTGAACAGATATTGCCTTTTTATAAGGCTCTTAATACCTCTAAAATAAAACATATATTATGTAAAAATGAACAAGGAGCAGCAATGGCTGCAGATGCCTATGCTCGAAGTTCTGGAAATTTTGGAACTTGTTTAGCCACTGCTGGGCCAGGAGCACTGAATATGGTCATGGGAATAGCTACAGCTTTTAAAGATCATGTTCCAATGCTTGTAATAACAGGGGATGTTCCAAATAGCTTCAAAGCAAATAATACGTTTCAAGATGTTGATTTAGTATCCATTTTTGAACCTATAACTATTAAAACTTTCAATCCACATAATGGAAAAACAGCTATTTTAAATATTAAAGAGGCTATAGAAATACTAACAAAAGATCCACGTGGACCAGTTCATTTAAATCTACCTAAAGATGTTTTACTTGATGAAGATATTGGGAAATCAATTAAGAAAAAAATTAATTTTACTCCGAATTATGATTACTCTAATATCGATTTAGTTATTGAAAAATTAGAAATAGCGAAAAAACCATTAATAATTCTTGGAGCAGGAATAAGATGGTCAAAGACTTCTGAAGACATTAAGACATTACTAAATAAATATGATGTTCCAATAGCTACCACATACCATGGAAACGGAATCATCGAAAATAATAATAAATTGAATCTAGGGATGGTTGGTGTTCGTGGAACTTCAATAGCTAACTTTGTATTTAAAAATTCGGACTTAATTTTAGTCTTAGGTGCGAGCTTAAATGAAAGAACGCTGAATGTGGATAATAAGCCACTAACAGAATTATCTGATATTTTTAGAGAATATAAGTCTAAAATCATCCATGTAAATATTGATAAATCTTCACTTAAAGGGAAAATTAATGTCCATGGTGATATTAAAGAAGTTTTAAATTATTTTAAAAATAATGATGGTATTTTTAGTAATATTAGCACAGAATGGATTAATGGAATTTACAAAAATCATTTTGAAGATGAAGATAAATATGGACATAATAATAATGTTCAAATCAAAGATAAATCAATAAAGATTGGAAAAAATGATGTTGAAACTAATAAAAACCTTTTAAAACCTCAAATAGCTATTAAAACAATTTTAAATAATTATCAAAATAGTTATATAGTTAATGATGCAGGAAGCCATACCACATGGGTGACATTATTTTGGGAGCCAAATGAAGGTGGTCAACTAGTTTACTCTGGAGGTATGGCTCCTATGGGTTATGGTTTACCTGGAGCTATTGGTGTTAGTATAGCTAATCCTGAAAGGAAAGTGGGTGTTATCGTCGGCGATGGTGGAATTCAGATGAATATTCAAGAATTAGCCACTATTTTTGAATATAATTTACCAATAACCATATTTCTTCTTAACAATTCTCAACTTGGTATAATAAGACAATGGGAAAAGCTTTTCTATGATATGGATCCTTATGAAGTTAATCTTGAAAATCCTAACTTTGTAGAAATAGCTAATGCTTACCATATTGATTCAAAAAGAGTTTTTACAAAAAATGAGTTGGATATAGCTATTGATGAAATTAAAAATTATAAAAAACCATTTTTAATAGAAATATTAGTTGATGAGGAAGATATACCTTTACCTGGAAATCTCAAAAAGAAATAGTAGTAAAAATACTTTAAAATTTTATTTCAACCTTTTTTTATTTTTAATTTAAAATTTTCTTTCATTTTTATTTCAAACCTTTTTTTATTTTTAATTTGAAATTTTCTTTCATTTTTATTGATGTAGGCGCTTTATATGAATATTGGAGAGATTATAGAAAAATTCGAAGAGTTAGCTGATCCAGAACAAATTGAGGGTATGGCAAGATTTGGAATTAATCCTAAAAATACTTACGCTCTTAGAATGCCAGTAATTAAAAAAATAGCTAAAGAAGCTGGAAAAAGTCATGAATTAGCTATTAAATTATGGGAAATTGATACAAGAGAAACTAGAATCATGGCTTCTCTTGTTGACATTCCTAAAGAGGTTACTTCCAAGCAGATGGATCAATGGGTAAATGAGTTTGATTACTGGGAAATTTGTGATCAGTGTTGTATTAACCTTTTTAGAAAAACAGAATTTGCATATACTAAAGTTTTTGAATGGACTAAAAATGATAAAGAATTTGTAAAAAGAGCGGGATTTGTTCTAATAGCTGTATTGGCAGTTCATGATAAAAAAGCAGATGATGATGTATTTATAGAACTTCTACCTATTATAAAAAGAGAATCAACTGATGGGAGGAAATTAGTTAAAAAAGCTGTTAATTGGGCTTTACGTCAAATTGGAAAAAGAAACCTAAATTTAAACAAAATAGCTATTGATTTTGCAATTGAAATTGACAAAATTGATTCAAAATCAGCTCATTGGATAGCTAAAGATGTAATTAGAGAATTAACAAGTGATAAAGTTCAAAAAAGGCTAAAAATGAGAAAAAATAGATAATTCATATTTAGACTACTATTTTAATTACATTTATTATTTTCAATTGCATTTATTATTTTCATTACATTTATTATTTTCAATTAGATTTATTATTTTCAATTAGATTTATTATTTTCAATTAGATTTATTATTTTCAATTAGATTTATTGTTTTTAATAATATTCATCATTTTTTTCAAAAAATTTATAACGTTCTTATCATAATATAACTATTGTTATATTATAATAGATAAAATGATTAAGAAAAAATATATAAAAAATATATAAAAAGATTATTTTCTATTTATATTTCCTATTTATATTTTTTATTTAATTATTTCTTATTAATATACTCTAATTAATTTAAAAAAGCTTATAAGTTGTTATTATGGGAAAAATAGAGAAAAATTATGAAAAACTTAGTTTTCAAACAAGAGCTATCCATGTAGGTAATAAGATAGATAAAGAAACAAAAGCAATTAAACGTCCTATAACTATGGGGAATAGTTATGAATTGCCTTATGATCCAAGTAATTTAAATTGGAGTAGTGCTGATGGAAATCTTTACACAAGAAATGGTGGTTCTAATCAACAATATCTACAGGAACGAATTAAGTCATTAGAAAATGGTGAGGACTGTATAGTTCTTGCAAGTGGAGTTGCAGCACTATCTGGTCTATTTTTTGCTCTTCTTGAAAGTGGTGATCATGTAATATTTTCAAATGTCACATATATTGCAACGTATCGTTTACTCAATGAATTATTCAATAAAAAATTCAATGTTCAAACAACAATCGTAGATACTTCTGATTCTAAAGCAGTAAAAGATGCAATTCGTCCCAATACAAAACTGATTCACATTGAAACTCCAGGAAATCCAACTCTCTCTATTTCTAGCATAAGAGAAATAGCTAAAATAGCACATGAAAATGATGCATTACTCTCTGTTGATAATACATTAGCTTCTCCATTTAATCAACGCCCTTTAGAATTAGGGGCAGATTTTTCGATTGAAAGTCTCACAAAATATATAAATGGTCATGGAGATTCTATGGGAGGATCAATCACAGGTAAAAAGAAATATTTAGACATTATTCGTCAACAATCACAGGTTAATCTTGGTGCTGCAATTAGTCCATTTAATGCTTGGTTAATAATGAGAGGGTGCGTAACTTTACCACTTAGGATGAAACAACATAACGAAAATGCATTAAGAATTGCTAAATTTTTGGAAAGTCTTCCAATTGTTAGTTTTGTTTCATATCCTGGATTAAAAAGCCATAAAAATCATGAAATAGCTAATTCACAAATGGTGCCTGGCTTTGGTGGCGTTCTTTCATTTGGTCTTAATACCAACCACGAAACACATAATAAATTTGTTAGTAATCTAAATTTAATCACATCTGCAGTTTCACTAGGACATGATGAAAGTTTAATAGTTTTTATCGGTGAAAATGATGAAAGACAGTATTTATATTTTGAAGAATTTCATAATGGCTTTTTCAGACTTAGTGTAGGAATAGAAGATGCTGATGATATAATCGAAGATATCAAACAAGCCTTAAAAAAGATAGGTTTATTATAATTCATGAATAACTTAGCTATTTATAGTTAAGATGCAATGTTCACCTTTAATAGTTTTTTAAACTGTTTTAGAAAAGATTCAATTTTTAATAATTTAAATATAGTTATGGAGATTGAGTTTGAAAATGATAATTTTAGTATAGATACCTAAAATATATCTAATAGATAATAACTATATAAATAAATTATCTAAAATATATATTTTTAATATTTCTAGTTTTTAATTCTTAACTCTATTATTATATCCATATTATATATTTTTAATATTTCTAATTTTTAATTCTTAATTCTATTATTATATCCATATTTTTAATTATAATGAATCAAGGCCGTTTCTGATTATTAAAATATTTTTTCTCCATTTATTTATAAATTTTCTTATGATATTGTATTGATCTTCAATTTTTTTATTTTTAAGATCTTGTAAGGTATCGTTCATTCCTTTTAAACTATTTAGATTGTCTAAAGATATATTGATCTCATAAGTAAGGTATTTAGTTAGTTGACGAAATCTAAACAAAAGTTTTTTATCATTTTCTTCTTCTATGAGTGAATTCAACAAAATTGCAAGTTTTATATTAACTTCAAAAGGTTTTAAAATCTCTTTTCTAAACATACTATAGTACTGAGTCCAATCATCTAAAAAATCACTTGTAGATATTATAAATTCATCATATTCTGATTCTTCTTTATTTATATTTTTAACTACATCTTCTTTTAATTCTCCACTTAATTCATCAGGATTATCAATATCTTCTTTTAATTCTTCACTTAATTCATCAGGATTATCAATATCTTCTTCTTTTTCTTCCCATTCTGAATTGTAAAAATCATCCACTATCTTTTTATTTATTAATTCACTGTAATACGCAGTGAACAACTCTAATTTTTCATTTAAATCAAAGAAAAAAGAAGTTAAATATAAAAAATAGCTATTTATTGAAGGCATTTTTAATTCTTTTTTCATTTTTTCTATTATTTTATGAATCTCTGAGTTTTCATTATCCTTCATATAGAGAATAAATGAGAATCTTCTAAGAGAATTTTTATAATCGAATTCTTCAAAAAGTTTAAAATCATCTAATTCTTTATATCCCAATTTTTCATCATCTGATTGTCCATATTCTAATTTTTTATCCTTTAATTCTTCATATATAACTTTTTCATCATTGGACTGTTTATCTTCTAATTTATCATCCTCTGATTTTTCATTAGCATTTTTAATAATATCTAAATAATTATTTTGGTTCATTTCATTTTTTAATTCATTATTATCTAAAAAAGCATTATTACTTAAATACTCTTCAATTTCATTTATTATCTTTTCAGCTTCCTTTTTCCTAAGATATAATTCTGTCAAGTCATGAACTGCTGATTTACACTCTTTATTTGTTAAATGTATGAAACCTTCTTCTATAAGATAAATGGCAGTATCTTCTAAGGAATTCTTTCCAAAACCTTCAACATATTCTTTTAGAGGGTATTCATTTTCTTCAAATAGCTCAGAAATAGCATCTTGTTCTATTTTTTTAGGTTTAAAATTATAAAGATATTTACCTATAGATGTAAGTAGCACGAAAATTGAGGATAAATTTTCATTGATTAGTGGAGTGTAATGATCGAATAATCTAGTTCTCTTGGCAGTTCTTTTTTCTTGATATATTATATCAGTTAGCTGTTTTTTAATAAGTTTATAAAATTCCTCAGAATCATAATAGCTAGTATATTTGTATCCTTCTGATTTTAAAGATTTTTTAAACCCATGCACTGTTTTTAGAGGATTTTGATTATAATTTTCAAATAAGCTATTTTCTCTATTTGAAAAATAGAAGAATGATTTCTCTTTTTCTTTATCAAAACTTTTGAATTCTCTAATTAAATCATATTCATCATCTTGCAGTGATTTTCTTGCAATTAATATGTATATATTAGAATAATTTTCAATTAATGAATATTCAATACCTTTTATTTTGAAGCAACCTTCTTTAAATTGATAATCACATGCTTCATATTTATCAAAAAGTACATCGGAGATGGATATGGGACTTAAGTTCTCAAGCTCTTTTATTTTCTTTTCAGATTTTTCTTCTTTTAATATCAGCTGTGATATAAAATCTTTTGCATAGCTATTTCCAATTATTTTAAATAAAACTAATTTTTCAGGTTTAATTCTAGAATTTAATTCAATTATAGCTTTTATAAATTCTAATAGCTCATTTTTAGTATTAGGTAATGTTGAAATAAAAATATTTATTATTTTCACATCTGCTTGGCTTTTATAGATCATAAATATTCACACAGCTCTTTACATAATTCAATATCATTAGTTTAATTGTTTCATTGTCCATAGAAATTATAGTAATTAGTTTCTATTTTTTAATTTATAAACATTTTTTAAAGTATTTACTATTTTTTTAAAACATATTTAAAATGGTCATTGATTGATATTTTAGTATTTTTGTAGTGTTAGTATTTCTAATATTTTTGTATTTTTAGTATCTTTAATATTTTTAATATTTTTCTAGCTTTATACTTTAATATACTTATAATAAAAGATTATTTTTCAAGTGCTCTATGAAAATCAGTTAATATTAGTTTAGCTTAAATTGAATAATATGATAACTAAAGTATCATCACTAAAATATGATAACTAAAATGTTATTATTATAACTTATTTCTATTATTTTCATTGAAATAGAGGGGTTACTAAATACTATTAATAATATCAATACTATCAATATTATCAATAATATTAATACTATTAATAATCATAATAGAAATCTGTGGATAATATGACGATTTAAGGGTTTTTAAATAATATACGGATAATATTTAGATATTAAATCATTTTAACATGAAATGCTTATTTGGGGTATGAAGGTTGAATTTAGATATAACTAAGGACGAATTTGATAAGATAGGATATAACCATAATAAAACTAATAGCTTAACAAACTATAAAAATATTCCAAATGAGATCATTGAAAATTTCCCTTTTACTGAACCAAGAAAAGGGCAATTGGAAATAATTTCAGAGATATATCACGCTATAGAAAAAGGATATAAATATATTGTTTTAGAAGCTGGAACAGGAACAGGGAAATCAGTTATAGCTGCTACCTTAGCAAAAATGTACAACTCAACATTTATTTTAACCATGACTAAACAGCTTCAAGAACAGTATTTAAATGATTTTAAAGACCATAATTTTCATGTAATAAAAGGAAGGAATAATTTCAAGTGCATGGAAAAATCATTATATTCTAACTCATATCAAGAAAAATCAAGTTGCAATAATGGAACTTGTCTTGAAAGATATGATTTTAAATGTAAATATGGGTTATCAAACATCGATTCGGCTGATGTTTATGGATTAGAACATGCTTTCAAGTCTTATTATTGGAAAGATGATGTTCATTGCAAATATTGGAGTCAAAAAGCAGAAGGTATAAATTCAGATCTTGTAATAATGAATTATGATTATGCATTGTATGAATTTAATTATCCTCATGATTTTGCAAAAAGGAATCTATTAATCCTTGATGAAGCACATAACATTGAAAAAAAGATAATGGGCTTTGTTGAGCTAGAATTAATAAAAGAAGACTTAGAAAACGAAATAAAATTAAAAATAGCTGATGATGAAATAAAACATATGGAAAAAGAAGGATATGTTTCATGGATAAGCTTTGTAAAATATATAAAAAGAAGATATAACAAAGAATCTAAAAAATTCATAAAAAAAATATCTAAAAAGAAAGATAATGAAACTGAAGCAATAATACGAAAATTAAAAGATGAAATTGACAAATTTAACAGATTCATAAATTATATTGAAAAAGACCCTAAAAATTGGATAATGATTCATGAAAAAGATTCTATATTCTTTAAGCCACTGAAAATTCATGAGTATGCTAAAGATTATCTTTTAAATTACGGAGATATTTGTTTATTCATGAGTGCGACAATTTTAGATTATGAAAAATTTGCAGAGTGGCTAGGTCTTAATAAAAAAGAGGTTTATCATTTAAAAGTTGAAACTCCATTTTCAGTTTCAAAACGACCCATTGAATCAAATAAAACTGTTGACATGACTTATAGAAAATTAAAAAAAAATGCTCCAGAAACATTAGATATTATATCAGAAATCCTAAATAAACACAAAAATGATAAAGGATTGATTCACACTGTAAGTTATAAATGTAAAGATTATTTAATAAAAAATTTAAATAATTCTCGTTTAATAACTCATGATGCAGACAATAGATTTGAAATTTTAAATAAATTTGAGAAAAGTAAGAAGCCATTGGTGCTTTTGAGTCCTTCTATGAATGAAGGAGTGAATCTTCCTTATGATAAATGTAGATTTCAAATTATTTATAAGCTTCCTTTTCCAAGTACAAGTGATAAACAAGTAAGTATGAGGATAAAAAGTGATAGACATTGGTACCCATATCAAACAATAATGAATTTAGTACAAGCATATGGCAGAGGAATGAGGGCTGAAGATGATTATTGCCAAACTTATATAATTGACAGTCGTTTGAAATTTTATGCAGAAAAAAGTCCATTATATAGGCGACTAGTACCTAAATTCTTCAAAGAAGCTATTGCTGAAAGGGAATAAGATAATTGAAATTTATTAGTTGAATGATTTTTCATAATTCACACAAGCATAAAGAATGAATTATAATGAAAAGTTTTATATAAAAAATTAAACATATAACTAATAATGTTATAATAGGTTATTCTTGGAGAAAATCACATGACTACTCGATTTGATGAAAGTACTATAGTTGATTATTTAAATAACTTCAAGAAAGAACATATAAGACGAAATCATAAGTATAATGATAAAATCAAAAAGAGAAAAATCTCTCATGAAGAAATTGTTAAATTTTTAACTGAAGAAGAACCTCTTCTTATTGAGCAACAAGAATCTAAAAAATTTGCTTTATTTTATGATTATAATACTAACTACATTATTAAGATTATAATTGTTCTAAAAGATAAATTTATAAATCTTCCAACTGCACATCCAATAAAAAAAGGCAGCTTTGAAAATATTAAAGAGGGAAAAGAAAAATGAAAAAAAAGGTAATGGAAGTAGATTATGATTATGAAAATGATATTCTATTTGCTTTTTTAGATGACGAATATTATAAAGACTTTGAATACTCAGAATTTTTAGATAGTTCAGTAAGCATAGACTTTGACAAAAAATCTATCCCTATTGGTATTGAAATATCAAATGCATCTAAAAAATTCAATACAAAAAAACAATACCTAAATGATATACTGAGTGGAGCATTATATATTTCAATTCATGAAAAAAAAATTGAATTAAATGTCAACTTATTTGTAATAATCCATAACAAGCCTACTTCTTTAAATCCAATTGATTTAGTTGAAGATAACATTTTAAACATGCCTAACATTGAAACTTCAATGGCAATAGCCTAAAAAATAAAAAATCTCAATATCACAAACTAATAAAGGCTATAACTTTGAGGAGTTAAAATATCACTTTTAATCTTTTTTTAATTAGATTCTACTTAATGTAAATTGGCGTATGACTTAAGTTAGCTATATTAATTATAATTGGCTTTTTATTTTTATTCTATTGTTTTTAATCTTTGTGTTATTCATTATTCAGAATAACATTTTCATAGTAGTCGCTTATTGATCTTTCAATAGCTAGTTGTGGGTCAGCTATTTCATTAAGTCTTCTAGGACCTATTTTTGCAAATCATATTTTTAATTGTTCTATATTAGGTTATGGTATTGATTGAATTATTCTTAATATTCAATCAGTCTCAGCTACATCTGTTAATTGCATTTTTTTATCTTTTGCATGAGAATTTTAAGCGGTTACAATTTGTAACCAGTTTATTTCCTTCATTCAAAGGCTTTTTCAGCACTTTCCAATAATTTCTAGGATATTCACTTTCACTAAGCACATCTATAACAGCTATGACTTAAAAAACCATTCTTCTTTATTTGAATTTAAAAAAGAAATAAGATAAGTGTTTGGATTTAAGAGTAAATGGGGGAAAATGAGATAAGTATTTGGGTTTAAGAGTAAATGGGGGAAAATGAGATAAGTGTTTGGATTTAAGAGTAAAATGAGGAAAGAAATAAGATAAATATTTGAATTTAAAAATAAAAAGAATAAAATAAATAAAAAAAGTTTAGATATAAGATTCACTAACTGCAGATACTCCTGCACCCATGTCTATATCAAAACCTAATTTCTTTAATGTCATTCCTAATGCAGAGAATGTAATAGCTAATTCTTTATAAGTTATATTACCCATGTGTCCAATTCTAAAGATGTTTCCTTTTAAATGATCTTGTCCACCAGCTAATTCTACTTTATATTCATTTCGCATGGTTCCTCTAAGTTGTTTATCTGTCACACCTTCAGGCATTTTAATTGCAGTTACAGTTGCAGAGGAAACTTCTTCTTTAGGGAACAATTCTAATCCTAAAGCTTTAGCTGCATTTCTTGTGGCTTCAGCTGCGGTTTCATGTCTATTTATTCTTTTTTCAAGTCCTTCCTCTTTAATGACTTGTAATGCTTCAAATAATCCGTAGATTAACGTGACTGAAGGAGTATAAGGTGTTTCTGGAGGAGTTCCAGCTCCACTCTTTCTGTATTTCTTTAAATCAAGATAATATGTATTAGAATCAACGGAATCAATGACTTTCCATGCATCATCACTTAAAGTAATAGCAGCCATTCCTGGTGGAGCAGCTAAACATTTTTGTGAACCAGTGAAACAGATATCAATTCCATCTTTGTCAACATCAACACGGTCTCCCCCAAGAGATGATACAGTGTCTGCAACATACAATGCATCATAGTTCCGTAGCAATTTACCAATTTCATCAATTGGTGCAGCTACTCCTGTTGAAGTTTCATTGTGAACTACAGTTACAGCTTTTATGTCTTCATTTTCATCTAAGACTTCTTTAATTTCTTGAGGTTTTACTGCATCTCCCCATTCAATAGCTAATTCCACACTTTCTCCGCCATGGGCTTTAACTATATCTCTAAGCCTTTCACCAAATTTACCCCCAACAACATTCAATACTTTTTCACCAGGGCGTATGATGTTAGCTATAGATGCTTCCATAGCAGCAGTACCAGAACCAGTTAGTAAATAAGATTTATTTTGAGTTTTAAACACGTCTGACATTAATTCTGTAGTTTCTGTATATATTTCACCAAATATAGCACTTCTATGGTTAACAACATCTTTAGATATAGCTCTTAATACTCTTGGAGCTACCGTTGTCGGTCCAGGAAGCATCAATAATGTTTGATCCATTTTTAATATTCCTCCAATTTAAAGATTTAAAGCATTTTTCTATTATTTATGACATTCTTCAACTTTATTTAAATATTAATCATTTAAATAATTTATCAATGATTTCAATATTCTCAGATTTTTTAACTTTAAATTATACTTCTACTTTAAAGATTTCTTATTTTTAAAAATATTTGATTTTTATAAGCTTAAAAACGAAATTTTTATTTTTCATGAAATTTTTTTTACTTTTATAATTTAAAAATCTTTGATTATTAATATTTTATTAGCAAGTATTTTTAAAGTTATTACAAATTTTTAATTTGTATATTTAAAAGCTTTACTATAGGTTATTTTCATTTAATATTTTAATTTTAATTTTTATTACTAGGAATTTTAATTTTTTTATTTTATTTCTACTCTATTTCATTTTTTAAGGTAGAAACAGCTTTATATATTTTAATGGTTAATTAAAAAGCATTTTATTTATATATTTGACTTCTTTGTCAATTTTTAAAATAATGATTTCATGAGGTTTAATTATATAATCAATTAAGAATATTATAATTAAGAATATTATTCTATATTTTCCTTTTCTTTTTCTACAATATCATTTTAAAATAATAATATTTTTTAATTTTTTCAATACCTTTCCATATTGTCTGTAAGGTTTTAGTATTTTTTTAGATAATTTTTTAGGGAATTTTAAGAAATTAATCCTATATTATTTTGTATAAGTTATATCTATGGGGTTTCAATATTGTTTAATGAATTCATGATTATTTTCCACTTTTATAATCATATTATTTTCATAGTTTATTTCATTCTTTAAGGTAGAAACAGTTTTATATATTTA
This sequence comes from Methanobrevibacter cuticularis, assembly GCF_001639285.1. Classification (GTDB taxonomy): domain Archaea; phylum Methanobacteriota; class Methanobacteria; order Methanobacteriales; family Methanobacteriaceae; genus Methanobaculum; species Methanobaculum cuticulare. The sequence continues at coordinate 98,587 of NZ_LWMW01000087.1, forward strand.
TTTATAAGTGGGGGGGGGGGGTATAGTTTGTTTTAGTGGCAATTATGAGCGTATAGCCTTTCAAAAGCTTTATATGGTCTTTTAAATAAACGCATAACTATATAAAAATTAATTATTAGTCATGATTTATTTTAAGGGCATAATTAGCCTTGTGATAGTGGAAGGTGTGAAAATGGATTTAAGAGATTATACTAAATTAGGAATTGGTGCTGGTGTATTAGGGACTATACTTAATTTAGGTAACTTTGTAACGGGTTTACTTAAAGATGTTTTGAATATTTATGCATTGATCTTGTTGGTTATTATTGGTGCCTTAATTATAATTCTCATACATTACATGAACAGTTCAGATGAATCTAAGGACATTAATAAAGTGGGTATTGGACTTGTAATAGCCTTATTGCTAGTTTCAGGCATTTGTTTTGGATTTACTTTAGTTAATAATGATTTACAAAGTAATCCTTCTGGTCCAATTAGTGGTTCAGATGAAGGAAATAATAATAATTCGGTAATTAATACTACTGATTCAAAAGAAAATTATCCATCAGATTATAAGATTGTAATTGATTATGATGGTCCTTATACTTCTGGATATGGAACTGAATTTACTAACGATGATTTTACAACTAGTGGGCGAAAACAGATTGATGTAGGTCAAACATCTCATATTGATGTTGGTGCTAAAAAGTCTGATGGAAGTAATGAACAGCTTACTCTTTCAATCCTTAAAGGAGATAAAGTAGTTGAAACGAAATCAACTACAGATCCATATGGAGAAGTTATTATTAATTTTAAAGAATGAAAAATTAATCATTAGGGGAGAGAATATCATATAATGATCGATCTTTAAAATATTGGGAGTAATTGGTATGGGAGTATTGGATAAATCTGGAAAATATATTAATCTATTATCTTCTTTATTTACTATCCTCATGGCGTTAGTAACTGTTTATAATCTGATTAATAGTTTATTTAATATAATTGAATTTATATTATTGATTTCTATCCTGTTCATATGTATTTTCCTTACTATATTCATAAGAAATAAAAATCTATGTTTACGTGATAAATCAATTATCTTGCTTTCAATAGCTATGATAGCTATTTTATCTAGTACAGTTGGATATGCAGCATATTATTACCAAGATTACAAGATTGTGGTTGATTATAATGGTTCATATACTATGGGTTATGGTTCTGATTTTACTCATGATGATACAAGCAGTAGTGGACATAAAGAATTTAATCTCAATCAGTCCTCCTATATTAATGTTGGTGCTAAAAAGTCTGATGGGAGTGATGGAAAGTTAAATCTTTCGATAATGAGGGGAAATAGGGTTATTGAAAAGGAATCAACTACAGACCCATATGGGGAAGTTATTATTCATTTTAAAGAATAGCTATTTAACTATTTAACTATTTAGCCATTTAACTATTCTTTAGAAGATTAATTAAATCTTTTATTTAGACTAATCATGATTTATTACAATTATCTAAAAATTATTTATCGATATATATTTTGGTGAGTTGAATGTATTTAAAAATCAATTTTAAAAGTATAGGATTTGTATTTTTCTTATTAGTGTTAGCTATTGGAATATCTTATTTTGTTACAAGTGTTGATGCGAAAACAATAGATATAACTACCAATTCCACAACTAATGAAATTAATAGTTTCTTTAATAAGGGAGAAGTAATTGGAAATCAAAAGTTAAGAAATGGTGATACTGTCATATTTCATAAAGGAGACTATGATAATCTACGTTTAAATATTAAAAAAAGAATCACTCTAAAATCTAAAGGTAGTGTATATTTTGGTGGCTACAGGGGAAGTAAGATTATTATAGGAAGCAATGTTAAAGTTAAGGGGTTTAAATCAGATTCCTATAGTTTAACAATGGTTTTAAAAGGCAATAATAATGAATTATCTCGCAGTATTATTAATTGTGAAGTGTTAATAAAAGGATCTAAAAATAAATTATACAAGAATTCAATAACCAATGTAATTATTCAGGGTGGAAAAAACTATTTAAAAGGAAATAAAATAAGTTCAAGGTCTATGGATTATGGTGTATATATATTAGGCTCTAAAAATAGGATTTATAATAACTATATACATGATTCAAATGATGGGATATGTCTAAAAAAAGGATTTAGTAATGTGATTAAAGGCAATGTCTTAAGTAGTAATTATTGGAACGGAATTTACATAATTGGAAGCAATAATAACAAAATAACTAAAAATAAACTCAAGTACAATAATTGCGGAATTTATTATAGATATGGTTATGGGAATAATATCTTTAAAAATCATTTTTACAGAAATAAGATAAGAACACAGAGTTTTTACTAATTTATTTAGTGATAGGGGAGTATTTAATGTTTAATATAATAAATGAAAAGAAAACATTCTTTTTATTGTTAACAGGGTAATAGCTATTTTAACTATTAGTATGGTTGGTGGTGTTAGTGCAGCTGATAAAACAATAACTAATACTACAGATGGTGGTTTGAAAACAGCTATTGATGGTATGGCTTCTGGTGATAGGATAACATTGGATAATGGTGTTTATTCTGGTGTGAATAATAGGGGAATTGTCATTGATAAGGATTTAACTATTGTTGGTAAATCTAAAGATAAAGTTATTATTGATGCTCAGAAAAAAGATAGGATTTTTACCATTGAGTCTGGTTCATTGACATTAATTAACTTAACAATAATTAATGGTTATAGCCAAGCATTTGAATCTGGTGGAGCTATTTCTAATGGTGGGAATCTTAATATAAGTGGTTGTACTTTTAGTAGTAATCAAGCATTTGAATCTGGTGGAGCTATTTCTAATGGTGGGAATCTTAATATAAGTGGTTGTACTTTTAGTAGTAATCAAACGTCATGGGATGGTGGAGCTATTTCTAATGGTGGGAATCTTAATATAAGTGGTTGTACTTTTAGTAGTAATCAAGCATTTGAATCTGGTGGAGCTATTTCTAATGATGGGAATCTCAGTATAAGTGGTTCTACTTTCAATAGTAATCGAGCAAAACTTGACGGTGGAGGAGCTATTTTTAATGATGGGAATCTTACTATAAGTGGTTCTACTTTCAATAGTAATCGAGCAAAACTTGACGGTGGAGCTATTTGTAGTTTTAAGGGTATTCTTAGACTTAATTCAGTTACTTTCAAAAATAATATAGTGGGTAATAAATATAATGCAATAGGTTTATGGTTTGGAGCTAAAGTTTATAAAACTAAAGTAACAATAACTCCTGCTGAATGGAGTAATATTCCTTCTTCAACTAAAAAACCAGATCTTAAAATATCTAAAATCAAAAAGAGTGGTAATTATAGGTATGTTTATATTAAAAATATTGGTAAGGCTGCAGCGGGTAAATCTTATCTTGGTGTTTATGTTGGTAAGAAGAAGGTAAAAACTGTTAAAGTGGGTTTTATTAAAGCTGGAAAATACTTGAAAGTTAAAGTTTTGATAGCTAAAAAGTATAAAAATAAGCAAAAAGTCTTTAAAGTGGATATTAAAAATGTTGTGAAGGAAAGTAATGAGAAAAATAATTCTCTTAAAGCTAAATAGCTAATGAGTAATTTGGATTTTTTTTCATTTTCTTTTTTTTTATGGATAATCATTTAATTATCATTTTTTAATTTTGTTGTTTATTTTTATTCTGCTTTTTGCATGCTTTTATCATTTTTCATTATTATTTATATTTTTTAATTTTAGTTTTCTTATTTTATTTCTATTCTAGTTCATTTTTTAAGATAAGAACAGTTTCATATATTTATTTATAATTGGGGGGGGGGGGGTATAGTTTGTTTTAGTGGTAATTATGAG
>NZ_LWMW01000088.1 GCF_001639285.1 Methanobrevibacter cuticularis
TTATATATTATTATGTGTAATAATGAAAAAATTAAGAAAAATGTTGAAATCTAACACTAATGAATGTTGCATAAATTATAAATCATAGTAATTATAAAAAATAAAAACATGTCCAAAACAGAAAATCTTAATTTTATAGAATATTCAAACAGAAATGAACTAATGAAAGAAGATATTTTTCAACAATACTTGTCAAGAAAAACAATTGGAGAACAAAGAATCAAAGACACAGCCTCACACCTGATGAGATATTGCAATATCCAAAAAATGACATTAACAGATTTATACGAAGAAGCTGATTATGAAGAAGAACAAAAAATACGGGAAAAACACAAAAAATTAACTTCTAGGTTAGAAACAATAAGAACGGAATTACAAAAAAGAGGATATGCTACAAGTGTAATTCAACAAACTTTCAGCACAATCAAAACATTCTATAGGACAATGCGTATAGAGATCCCATATGTTCCATCCATTCCTCTACCTCAAATACAAAAAGATTATGACGACATACCCCATAAAAATCATATACAGCAAGCTTTAGATACTACTAATAATAAATTACATAAAGCACTTATTCTATTCATGTTTTCATCATGCTCTGCCATGGCTGAAACATTATCTCTCACTTGCCAGTCATTTGTTGATGCAACTAAAGAATACCACGATGAAAAAGAAATCACAGATGTTATAGAAGAATTAGGGGTAAAAAAGGACATAGTCCCTTTTTTCACAATGTATAGGCAAAAAAGAAGCAGATCTTACTCAGGAGGATATAAATACAAAACATGCTGTACTCCTGAAGCAACCCAGGCCATAATTAAATATTTAAAAAATAGATTAAATAAAGAAAAAATTTTAAAAAATACAGACAAATTATTTAATATTGGAGTCGCTGGCGTTGAAAGTGCATTTGAAAGAATAAACGATCATAAAGATAATAATTGGGGTAAAGTAGCCAATACTCGATTTTTCCATCCACACGCAATGAGAACAGCAGGGTGTACCGCCATAGAAAATGAAGCGGATGGAGACATGTTCGCAGGACGTAAAAGAAGTAATATACATGAAACTTACTTTAAAAAAAAGCCATGGAGAATAAAAGAAATCTACCTTAAATACATCCCAGATTTAACTATTGAAGATACTGAAGTTAATATATTAAATGATGAAGGTACTAAAAAACTTCAACAAATTGAAAATGAAAAACAAGCTCTTGAACAGAGAGTAGTAGCCTTAGAAAATGATAATAAAACTATTGAAGATCTTAAAAAACAAACTCTGCAAATGCAAAAAATAATACAAGACATGCAAAAATAACTAAGTTTTTTCTTAGATCTATCTATTATATATTATAAAAATTATTTCTTAACTTTTTCTCATTTTCAAAATTCACTCATTAATCCATTCTACGATTATCTATTTTTATTTTTTGTTATAACTTATTAATAATACTTTACAAAATTAATAAGATATTACTAAGGAATAAATTTATATATAACAAAATTTAAACAATTAAATTAATCAAAGAAAAATGGGAAAATCAAATAAGAAAATTTATAATGAAAAATAATAAAAAATAATATTAGGTGTCAACTATTTGCATCTAAGTGTGGGGGATTATATTATGAATTTTGAAACTGAGTTAATGAATCTAAAAGAACTCCACTACAATGAAAATTATAAAATTATGAGGTGAAAAAATATGAACAATAAAAAAATAATAATATTGCTACTATTCTTAGGGATAATGGCTGTATCAATATCATCGGTTAATGCAATAACTTTAGATGAGAAAACTGAGGCTAAAAAATTACTTAATAGCATAAATTCAGATATTCCAATTATAAATAGTTTCAAAAAAGGAGACATACTTTCTTTAACTGAAATTTCTAAAAATAATAAAGAGTTTAAAGTAATTAAAGTAAAAACTGTTGAACATTATAGTAGTGGAGGAGCTATAGTAAAAAAGAATGGGAAATATCAGAGCAAATATAGAAATTATGATAAAATAAGAATCACTGATCTTTTTTTCGAAAAAAAGAATAATGACCAATATAAATATTATGATTGGGAAATTAAAGAAATTTACGACAAAACTACAGGTTATAGCTATGTTCCTGCAAAGAAAGGCGATTGGATTAAAGTATATAGCACTTCACCACCTAAAACTATTGAAACAAAAGGAAAAGTCTATAAAATTAAGTACTACACAATTTTACAAGCGATTAATTCTAAAAAAGCTAAAAAAATTAAAACTGTTGGAGAAAAAGCACTTATTGGTTATTATAATATTTATAAAATGCCTACATTTAAATATGGTCAGTATAAATGGGCTAACTTTAAAGGAAATACTTTCACTTATGGTAAATCATATCTAGGATATTATATTAATCATTTGAAAGATTACGGATATTATAATTCATACCATAGAGTTTATAAAATTTCCCCAAAAACTTCTAATTTTCTGGGATCAAACATATTCAGTAAAAAACCTACAACTTTCAAAATATATGTAAAAGCATGAAACTAATCCATTCAAATTGAGGTAATGTAATGAATATTAAAGAAGATAAAGGTTTAATCTTGATAATAGTAGGTATAATTTTGACATTAACAATAGTTTTGTTTTTCATAGGAATTCCATTAATAGCAATTGGAGCATACTTGTTAAACAAGAAAGTAAGTGATCAAGAAAAGAAACTAGATGAACAACTAATAGAAAAAAGAAATGAACTATCTAATATTGACAAAAAATTAGAACAAATGGAGAAAGAAAAAGAACAGGAAATAAATAATAAACTAAAAGAGAAACAAAATCAATTAGATAATATAGATGCTACATTGGAAGAAATGAAAGAAAAGCAACAAAAAGAAATAAATATTTTGTTGGAGGATAAAAAAAATCAATTAGATAATATAGATAATACATTAGAAAAAATGGAGCAAGAAAAACAGATTGAAATAAATAATAAAATAAAACTGAAACAAGTTCAATTAACTAATTTAGTTAATGATATTGAAGAGAGAAAGGAAAGGTTGGGTTTTTTAGATGATGAAGCTGAAATGCAAGAAGTAGGATTATATGAACCAAAATATGACTTCATAACAGCTGTAGCTTATAAAGAAAAGTTAGATGAACTTAGAAAGAAACAAAAAGATTCTGTAAAAAATAAAACCGCGGCAGTGAGTGGAATATGGATTGTTGAGGGAGATACAAGAAAAGGAAAAGCAATGGCTCATGCTAACATAAAACAAATAATTAAGAATTTTAATTTAGAATGTGAAATAACAATAAGTAAAGTAAAGATTTCTAATAGAGAAAATTCAATTAAAAGAATAAAAAGATCATTTGAATCATTAAATAAAATAAATAAACCAAATAAAGTAGAAATCACTTCACATTATTTAAATCTTAAATTACAAGAACTTGATTTAGCTATGGAATATGCACTTCAAAAACAAGAAGAAAAAGAGGCAATAAAAGAAGCAAAACAAAGAGAAAGAGAAGAACGGAAAATACAAAAACAATTAGATGATCAACTTAAAAAAACCACTACTCAAAAAAAGCAATTGGAAACAGAAATTGAAGCAACTAATAACCTATTACAAAAAAGCAAATCCGACAAAGAAATAGAATTATTAAAAAGTAAACTCAAAGAGTTAGAATTGGCTGTTGAAAAAAGCAAAAAAGATGAAAAAGATATAAAAGATAAAAGAAAGCGAACAGGTGCAGGATATGTATATATTCTATCCAATATAGGTTCTTTCGGAGAAAATGTCTATAAAATAGGGGTAACAAGAAGAGATGATCCTATGGGTAGAGTTACTGAATTATCTGATGCATCAGTTCCATTTAGATTTGATAATCATGTGTTTATTTTTAGTGAAGAGGCTTTTGAATTAGAAAAAGAATTACATGGTAGGTTTGATCATAAAAGGGTGAATAAAGTAAATATGAGAAAAGAATTTTTTAATATTACATTAGAAGATGTTAAAAGAATTGTTGAAGAAAATAAGGAGTTAGTGCATAGTTTTGTAGAGAAAGCAGAAGCACAAGAATATTATGATACTTTAAAAATGATAAAATAACTAACAAAATATTATAATAATATTTTATAATATTATTTTTTCTTTTATAATTTTTTAATTTTTAATAAAAAGTATTACTATTTCAGATAAAACACCGTGTTTTTCTCAAAAATATGGAAAAAGTAGGTAAAAAAGTATTACTCATAATTGAAATATTGAAAAAATATTAATATTTAATTTAATAATTTCTTAGAAATATATGTAAAACTATATAATAAATGAAAAATAAAGTTTAAAATTGCAAATAGTGGTTTTTAGTAAGGCTAAATAGCAGGTACTGGTAATACCTTTTAGCTATTTGCCTTACACGGAAAACCCCATTAAAAATGATACCAAAGGAGCATATTTTAAAATGGGAACCATTTATAATTATGGTTATAAGAATTATATAAAGTTTTTTAATCTTAAGCGAAGCTTAAGTATTTTCTTAGCGTTAGCTATATTCAAAATAAAGAAATTTAAAAGCAAAAAAAATAATTATTCTCTTTTTTTAATATATTCATCTAAAACATTAACAACTAATTCTGTCAAAGTAATGTTTTTTTTAATAGCTTCTATTTTTAGGTCATTTTTCAAATCTATAGGTAAATTTAAGGATGTTTTTTTAACTTCTCTCATTCTATCACAGATATTATTTATAAATTTCATTGTTTATATATTTTTCTTCTTTATAATATATATATTAGATTTTATAAGAGTATAAGAAGAAAAGTATATATACTACTATACAGATAATATAAATAAGAAAGTTTGAAACTGGTAATTTTAAACTTTCGAAAATCCAAAGGAGCATATAAAAAATGAAAGTTTTAGGTAATGAGAAGGTGATCTCTTCTCAAAAAAGTGTAAAAGATCTAGACGAAATAATAAGTGAAAATAATCTCTTGAAACAAGAGAATATTAAGCTTAAAGAAGAAAAAGAATATATTTTAAATAAGTTTTCTTCTTATGTAGATTCAGTAGAAAATAGTTTAAACGATATTAAGCTTGAGAAATCAAGTAAGACTAATTTTAAAAGTGAGACTACAATCTCTAATGAAGGAGTTGTAGCGAATGAATAAGGCTGCAATAGCTGATTTCCAGTACAAGGTTAATTCTTTAAATCAGTATGAAATAGCTGATGAAGCTCTTAATAAAATCTTCAAAAAGCTTGAAGCTGAAAATAATGGATTACTCTATTCGCAACATTATCCTCTTGAAGGAGGAGATGTTGATCAATATGGTAATTATTACCGCAATCAAATTAAGATCAACAAAGAAGGCAGTATTTTCTTAAGTGCTAAGCATATTGGGGAAATATGCAATGACACCCAACACATCGGTGTAGAGGAATTTATTAAGACCGGTGGAGATCTAGAAGAACTCACAAATACTATTTTTCAAATAGCTTCTGATATTGCAGAAGCACAAAAAGTGACTACTCACGGCCTTGACAAATTTATTATAACTTTGGAGGCTCTTTTATGATAGTCGAAGGAGTTCGTATAAGATATACGATTGAAACGGATTCTTTTTTAGAAGACATTGGTAAAAGAACTACATATGCTTTTAATCCCAATTTAGATTTAAGGGATGATGAAGCTATATCTATCTTTAAAGAAAAAATCAAGAGTGGAGAATACAAAGGAAATGTTAAACTTATTAAAAAAGTTAAAATTCCACAAGAATTTTTTCCTCTGAAAACTGTTCTAGCTGAGGAGGTATTATAATATGCCTTCTTTAATTAGATATTTAAGATATAATTATCCTGTCCAATTGGGGATAATTACAGCTATTTTTATTATAATGTTAGTTTTTATTCTAGCGTTAGCTATCAACGAGCCATCTCCTCAAACCTTGATTACAGGAGTTTGATTATCATGAGTATTGAATCAGATGTCAATATTATATTAATATTGTTTAATGGCTGTGAAAAAACCTTGTATGACAATAAAAGATTTAGTATAAGGTTTGATGAAGCTATAGAAGGATGTAAAAATGATACTATTAAGAATGTCCTTCTAAGCTTAAAAGAAGGAAAGATTATCAACAATTGCAATGAGCATTTAAAATTACTCTATAAAATCGTTAAGATTAGAGAGAATCATTATAATAATAGATGGGTTGATTCAAAGAGGAAAGAAAGAGAACAGATGAATAAAGAAGGAGATAGTGGTGGAGCTAGTGGTAATATAGCATTGCGTAATGAAACAGGAATGTATCAACTCTTAGCTGAGTGTGTTAAATTAACACTAAAAAACAATGGTAAAAGAAGATTATATGAATGCTTTTTATAATATAGGGATGATTTAAATGATGAATGATTTAAACAGATTCTTAGATAGCGTTTCTAAAGAGAACATTGTAGAATCAACTTATAATAGGATGATTGAATTTTCTAAGCTAGAATCAAAAGAAGCAGAGCTTAGATTTAAAATCACCAAAAAGGAAAATTGGGTAGATTCTAGGAAAAATTATTTACTCAATAACACTGATTTTGAAAGTCTAGGGATAACTAATATCCCTGCCAAGAAAGCCAAAGTAGAGGAACTTGTCGACGATGACAAGAATTACCTTGAAAAGCTTAAAAGAGATCTCAAAAAACATGAATTAGAGATGTTTAAACAAAGAAGACTTTTAAGACTCACTGAAATGATATTGTCTAAAATGGGTGATTTAGATGAGTGATTTGACTGTTACTAATGAGGGTGGTCTTTCTAAATTAAAATCAAAAGGGATTGTGACTATTAACACAATTCTAACTCCTAAATCTATTGATGATGAGATACACAACAATGAATTACTAGCTAATGTTTTCGCTAAGGTTATTGAAGATAATCATTATTATTCTGAGATTCCTGTGAAGATTAAAGATAAGAAAACTGGTAAATATATTAAAGAAATTAAAAAGTGGATTAATATCTCTGGATGGAGTTTTATCGATAGGGTATTGAAAATAACACCACATATCGTTAAAAGTGAACTTAAGTTAGTTAAAAGGGATAAAGCTAAAGAAAGATTAGAATATTGCTGTACTTGTGAACTTAGAACTATTCAAGGAATAGTGATTTCAACAGGGTTAGGAAAAGCTAGTTCTGGTGAAGAATATAAAGAAAACTTCACTGAATCCAAGCTTGAGAGTTTAGCTCAATCTAGATCAATCAGCAAAGCACACAGGTTATATTTCCAGGATATATTAGAAAAATTGAATTTAAATAATGATATTATTATAGAAGCTGATTTTACAACATCATTTCCTAAAAATGAGCAGGAAATGATAAATCAGCATCATAGTAATATGGAGAAAGCTGTTAAAGATCCTAGTTTTGATTGGCCAGGGGATGAAGAACTATCTAAAAAATTTGCTGATAAAAGAAATGAATATAATGAACAAAAAGACGGTGAAAGTAGTGATAAAAAGCAACAAGGGAAAATCACTGGTGGTATAGTTAGTAATGATGAAAAGGAGGATAAATCCTTTTTAGATGAGGCTATAGATGATAAAGCTAAAAGAGATAAAGAGAAAGCTGAATTTAAAACTGCTAACAATGTTGAAAAAAACAATATGCTTGATGATCCTGATGCTAGACAATGGATAAGGGAAATAATATATGATCTCAAAGATTTAGGTAGAACAATTAACACAGGCACAATCAAAGCTATGGCTATTAAAAGAATGAGAGATCCTGAAAGTGATATAACTAAAGAAGAAGTTGAGAGATTAGTATCTCAATTAGAAAGAGGAGGTATTCCTAAATGATTAAAAGGATTAAAAAAGCCTTAGAATTTAAAAAGGATAATATTAATTCTTTATTAATTTCTTGTGAGGAATTACATTTCTATGTTAAGTTACCAGGCTCTAAAAAAGAATCTTTTGTCACTTGTGTGGGTAATTTATGGAGATGTGATTGTGAAGATTTTACTGGTAGAGGTCTTCATAAAGAAGGATCATTTCTTTGTAAGCATATACTAGCTGTTTTGTTTTATCTAGCAAAAGAATTTGAAAAAACTCCTTAAAGGAGACTGACAATGAGTTTTAAGAAAGCTTTTAAACGGATTTTTAAGATTTATGATGAGTATGAGTCTGTGAGTCATAATCAGTTAATAAAGATAGCTGATGTAACTAAGGTTAATTTTGAAGTTTTAGAAAGTGCTTGCTTAGCTAAAGGATTAATTTGATTTTATAGGAGGTGTTTGTATTAGAGGAGGTTTTACGGCTAGTATTGGAGGTAAAGTTAAGCCTAAGGATAAAAAGCTTTTAGATGATTCTAATTATGTTGTCAGGCATGCTGTTGAATATTTCCTAAATCATATGGTAGATTCTAAAAAATCTTTGGAAGTTAAGAAACATTTTTTAGAAGAAGAATTAAGGGATTTAAAGCTGGATCAAATCACTATTGAAAAAGAAATTGATGAAATTAATCAAGAATTAGGGATTAAAGAATATTCTAAAGAATTGAACGATTTATTAGATTATATTCATGAGGATTATGTAAGGGTGGCTAAAAATCATGGTCGAAAATTATATGAGACTAAAGAAGCTTTGCATCCTCTGTCGATTGAAGAATATGTTGATAGTAAGCTTGATTTTCTTGTTGATAAAGCTAATCAAATAGATATGGATGTTAAACAGTTGTGTAAAGAGGTTATTACTTATGTTAAAAGTTGAACTTGTAAGTTTAACTTTTCTGCGAAGGTCTTGTAGGTTTGGTATAACTTTAAACTTTAAAGTTTAACTTTTGCTACAGTATACATTTTTAAAAGTTTAACTTTGAAGTTCAACTATTTTGAGTAGTTCTAGTGTAGAGAATATTATTATTATTATTATTATTATTATTATTTATTATTAATAATTTTAATTTAATTAATTTAATACACTTGAAATAAATGTTTTCTATATAATTGTAAATTTAATTGATATAAAACAAATTAAAGAGGGATTAAATGAATTTCAGTACTAAAACACCTCTTTATAGTAAAAATAAGTTCGATACAAGAAGACATAGAACTTATAATCAGTATTGGAGTTTTAAAAAAGTATTTTGTTATACATTGATGGGAATTATGAGTCACGAAGCGGTTAAAACATTAAGGGAAGGTTTTAAACTCTTAGATGAAATGACTGAAGAAGAAAGGTTTAAATTGCTTGAAGATACTTGTAATTCTATTTTAGGAGAATAAAGAGGATTAAATCATGAATTATAAAATAATATGCCAATTAATGATTTATTCATTAATAATAAGTGCGTTATTGAATGTGCTAGGAGTAATATTCTCTAATATTAGCTTTTTTATAGTAAGTTATGGTTTTATATGTCTTAGTTTTGTTTGTAGTATTTTTCGCAAAGGAGGATTGTAGATAATGATTAAAAGTGTTAATTGTAGACATTGCATTCATTGTAATGAATTGAAAACCAGGATGAAAATTTTGGAGATTTTATATTATGAAGGATTATGAAAAAGAGTTTCTTGAAAATTTTGAAAATTTGACTGGAAAACACGAAATAACAGTCATTTTCAACCATTTTTTAGATTTTATAATAGATAACTTTACTTTAAATAACAAACGTGAATGGGAAAATTATAATGAAATTTACACTAATGACGAAAAGAAGATTTTCAACAATTTATTTGAAAATTTTATAATTATCATGGAATCTAAAATTAATGAAAATAGGTATTATGATTATCTTGGAGTGTTTTATGAGAGTATAATTCAATCTAAGTATAAGGCAGGGGATAAGGGGCAGTTTTTCACTCCTCATAATATTGTTGATTTCATCATTGGTTTAAATCATAATTTAAAAAAAGGTAATGTTGTTAATGACCCTACTTGTGGGTCTGGTAGATTATTAATTGGTCATCAGAGTAAAAACCAAGATTGTTATTTGTTAGGAAGTGATTTAGACATTATGGCTTGTAAAATGTGCGTTATTAATTTATTAATTCATGGAGGAGTAGGTAGTGTTATTTGGGAGAACAGCTTAAGTGGTGAGTTCTATGGTGCGTGGAAAGTCAACGAATACTTAAATACGGGTGGTTTTTTATTAAGTGTCGAAAAAGTGAATAATCGAAACAACGCATTATTTTTTATGAAAACAAAAGATGTAGGGATTGTTGGATCTAAAAAACAAAAACAAACTACATTACTTTAATAGGAGGTGGAAATTATGACGAATATATTAAGTAGTCATCATGTAGAACCAGAATCTGCTTTTATTTCAAAGGAAAAACAAGACATAATAGAGAAAATACAAGGGGAAATGAAAGGAAAACTGACACAAGAGCAAACTAAATACCTAAATCAAGTATTGATTAATTGTTTAGCTAATATTGAAATATTAGACAAAATGATGAATGATTTCAACACTATCGAAGACAATGAAAATTTATTAAAAATATTCATAAGCTCTAAAAAAATAGAGGGTCGCTCAAAAAGAACACTGAAATATTATAAAGACACTATTGAGAAAATGTTATTGTTCATAAACAAACCAATTGCTAATATAAACACAGATGACATTAGAAATTACTTTATACACCATCAGGAAGCAACTAATGTAACTAATGTAACACTAAACAACATTAGAAGGAATTTAAGCAGTTTTTTCGGATGGTTACGAGATGAAGGATATGTCCTAAATAATCCAATAACAAGGATTAAACCAATTAAAACAGATAAAATAATTAAAAAACCTTTTAACGATGTCGAAATAGAAAAGCTAAGAACACATATACATAGAAATAAACAAATCAGAGATTTAGCTATTTTTGAAACATTATTGAGTACAGGAGTTAGAATTAGCGAACTGGTGGGAATTAAAATATCAGATATTGATTTTAACAATCGTACTATCCTTGTTTTTGGAAAAGGAGCTAAAGAAAGAATAGTTTTCTTTAATGCAAAAGCCAAAATAGCTATCGAAGAATATTTAGAAACAAGAAAGGATAATTCTCCAGAGTTATTTGTTGCAGAAAAAAAACCATTCAACTCACTAGGCATTTCTGGCGTTGAACGAAGAGTTAGGGACTTAGGCCTGGAAATAGGGATTCCTAATGTCCACCCTCACCGTTTCAGGAGAACAATGGCGACTAATGCTTTAAATTCTGGCATGGCTATTGAAGAGATAAAAGAGTTACTAGGGCATGAGAATGTTGACACTACTTTGATTTATGCAAATGTCGATCAAAATAATGTAAAGCATGCTTATAATAAGCACATGGGAGGATAAACAAATGGCTAATGATATTATTAAAACAATGAGATGCAAGGCCTATAAATCAGTTATATGGTGTTGGAGAACCATTGATGTTTGTAAAATGGAAAATTGTGGAAGCGTATCTGAACAGGAAGAAAAACTTCTGAAAATAGGTAAACATTCATTTTTAGCAGAGGTGTAGCTAATGAAAAGTGTTTATAAAATCTGGCAGGATGAACAAATAGATGATACGGGGATATATGAAGAAGATTATATCCAAAACACTATATGTATTGTTTCTAGTTTAGATTTAGCTAATAAAATTGTGAATGAAGCAAAAAAGAACAATTTAGAATTAGAAATCAATGAACTTGATATTTTTGAAAATAGTACAGAAGTGTTAGAATATTTAAAAGAATACTATGATGATGATTATGAGGCTTTAAAAGATATTGAGATTGAAGAAGTGGAATAATGTTAGATAATTCAAACAAACAAAAAGAAGCTTTAATAAACATAGATAAGATTGTTAAATCACTCCTTCCTATTTGTATGGAATGTAATTTATGTAACTATACTTCAGAATGTGCTTTTGAATCATATAATTGGAATACTGCTGTGAAAAAAGCTAAGGAGTTGATTAAATGAAACCACAGCCCATATCAAAGCTAATAACCATAATTGGATTATTAGCATTGGTTGGTGGAATAGTACTCTCATGTGAGGGTCTTGAAAACCAACCATTAGAACCAGTCGAAGCAAAAAAAGTAATCAAGAAATCAGACCCACTAATCAAACAAAAAACCATCTACAAACACGAACCATACAAGGTTTTGAAAAATAAAACCCATTTCATCGTTTTTGGAGCTTATCCAACCGTGAAAGGTTATGAATGGAAGAGATGGGGCAAAGTAACATTTAAAAACTATTGTCCCTTCTGTAAAAAATGGAACACTCTTAAATACAATCCTAAAAGGGTTGCAGATGGGGAAATCACATGTTATAAGTGTGGAGCTGATTATTGTGCAGGAACTGGGAAAGATAAAAGTTATAGATGTAGAAAAGTTTTAAAACGGTGGTGAAAAGTTTGGAATTTAAAGACAAAGCTATTAAAATTAGAGAATTATTTAAAACTGAAACATTTGAAGAATTACCTAAAAAATTAATGGAAATCGTATTGTTAAGTGACAAACAAGTTTATGATGAATATTTAGAAATTGTCGGAGATGATACTAATTTCTTACAAAGTATATATCAATATTACTTAGCAGAAAGAGAAGAACTGAAACAAGACTTTACACCCTCCAGTTTAAGTAAATTATGCGGTGTTTTAACAAGTCACGATGAAGAAAAAACTGTTTATGATTTATGTGCTGGAACTGGAAGCTTAACATTAGCAAAAGATACAGCAGATAAATTTTTTATTCTGCATGAGTTGAACACGGAAACAATTAGTTCATTATTGTTTAATTTATCACTAAAAAATGTAGAAGGAGTTGTAATCAATGGTGATGTGATAACTGGCGAAAATAAAGGTTTTTATAAGCTTTTTAAGGGCGAAAAATATTCAACAGTCGAAAAGATAAGTGAATATGAAATACCTGAATATGATAGTGTAATAAGCAATCCTCCTTTTAACCTTAAATCTGAACATGATATTAGGTTTAAAGATATTATTGTTAAGAAAAAACTTATAAATTTTGGTTTTCTTTTAAAAGGATTGGAAAAACTCACAGAAAATGGACTAATGGCTTTTATATTGCCAAACGGTGTTTTAAGTAGCACTCACGAAAAAGAATACAGAAAATATTTAATTGGTAATGGCTTTTTGAAAGCAGTTATAACAGTTCCAGGGTCAATGTTTGAATCGACAAGCATTCCAACGTGTATTTTAGTATTGTCAAAAACAAAAAACACTAAAGTTAGTTTTATAAGTATTAATGATTGTGAAGATGAAATAACAATAAATAAACGAGGTACTGGGAAAGCTTGTCATGAAAACAGAGTTTATACAAGAAAATTAGGTATTTTATCTGATAATCAGATAGAAGACATCTTAAATAGTATTAATCAAAATTTAGACATCGCAGGATTTTCAAAATCAGTTAATTATAAAGAAATAATTAATCAAGACTATAATTTCGCACCTGGAAGGTTTATCGATTTTGTAGCTGAAGAAGATCAAACAAGAACTTTTGAACATATCATAGACGATATTAATAATATTATAAATGATAAAAACCAGTTTAAACTAACTTTAAATTTGACAATAGCTAAAGAATTGAAAGATTGGGTTGAATTAAACGAAGAAAAAGAAAAGAATAATGAATTCATTGATGAAATAAATAAAGAATTGCAACGAGTCAATGAACTAAAAGAAGACTTTGAAGAATCTAATGAATTAATGGATAACATGAATGAAAACATGTTTTACACAGATAAAAGATTAATAAACGAAAAATGGTTAACGATTACTAGATCTGCGAAAAATGAGATAAAAAATACAGATCCTAAAAAATTATCAGAAACTTTTAAAGAAAATTTAAGTAATTGTCAGATGATGATAAGATATTTGAACAATAAAGAAATTGTTTTATTGGCTGAATTAAGGGATAAACTCTTACCTTTGCTAATGAGTGGGGAATTAATGGTTCCAGAAAATGCGTATGTTGAAACTGAAGAAAAAACAATAGAAGTTGAAAATACTAAAAAAGAACCACAAAAAACATTAATATAATAAAAAATGGTGAAAACATGAATGAAAACTTACAGAAAATAACAAACAATGGATATGCTTTATTTTTAGTCAAAGTAGGGAAAAATGAGAAAGGCGAAGAAAAAATTGAGGTGAAATAATGGATATGAAATTTACAAAAGAGCAACAATTAGTAATGACAAAACCAGTTTTAAAAGAAATATTAAAAAATAGTTTAATTGATGTTATTGAAGGCATAATAAAAGAAGGAAGGGAAAACAATCCACTATTAAGTAATTTAGATGATAGGGAAATAAAAGAAATTTGTTTTGAATGTTTTGAAGAAGCAATTCCTGAATTAAAAGAAATTATGAAAAAACCTAAGAAATTCTGGAAAAGATGAGGTTGGGAGATCATGTTAGATACAATAAGAAAATGTGTTGATAGCTTCAGAAATGGTTTTAGTGAAAGTATATTTGGAATTACTCATACTGACATAGTATTACAATCTCATAAAGAATTGATTAAGGTGGTAGAATGACTGTTGTAGTGGCTTTAAAAACTGATACTGGAATGTATATGGCTAGTGATGGACTTACAATTCAAGATCATACTACTATTTCTTCTTGTGAAAAAAAGTTTCAAGAATTGTTCCCAAATTTTTGGATTGGAATAGGAGGATTATCAAGCATGAAAACATTAATGAGAAATGGTTTTGAAGTTCCAAAACATGATGGTGAAAATTTACAAAAGTATTTAATAAAAGAATTCGTTCCTAATTTAAAAGAATTCATGAAAAATAATGAGTATTTAGTTAATAATGAAAATGAACCCTCAAGAATAGAATCTGATATGATAATTTGTTATGAAAAAAATATTTATTATCTTTCTAATGATTTCGACCTTACACCAATTAATAATGATTATTTCGCTATTGGAACTGGTAAACTGTATGCAATGACTAAATTATATGGAACTGGAAATATTGATCCTATACCAAGATTAAAGAAAGCAATTGAAGCATCTAGCCATTTTGACATGGCCTGTGGTGGAGAAATATATATAAAAAAGATTTTTTAATTATAAAGGAGATCATACTAATGGGTGTTGCTAGTAGTATATTAAATAATGATTCACTGAAAAACAATCAAAAATATCACAGAATCATGAAACTTGAAGCTAGATATAATAATCCTCATGCTTCAGATTTTCATCATAAAAAAAGAATATTAGACTACATATCGAATGAGTGTAATCTTAATAATTTTGAGAAAAAAGAATGTTTAGATATTATTGAGAAAATTAGTAATTTTGATTTATTATGTAAAAATTGTAGTAATGAACAAATCATTTCTGTGATTTGTTTAAGGACAAAAAATAAATACAGAAAAATAGAAATTGAGAGGCATAAAATATGGAAAGAGCACGATTTAAGTTTCAAAAGATACATAACAATATCAGATAGAATAGGGGACTATTTCTACAAACACAGTTATATTAAATCATTTTAATTCTTTTTTTACTAATTTTAACATATATTATTCTTTTATATATTATTTGAATACAGTAGCTTTCTAGTCGCCACTGTCGGTATAATATAATAAAGGACAACAATGATAACAGAAAAAGATTTTGAAAAAAATAAAGTTGCAAACTTCACACAAGCAAATCACAAAATCAGACAATGCTATCATTGCAAATCAGAACACATTCTCAAAGACCAAAATCATGACCAAATATACTGCCATAGATGCGGAACAATATTACGAGAAAATTACGATGACTATGCAATAGACAATGCAAAATTTCCAAAAACCAGTCAAGAATATCGTCGTGAAATAAGTCGCAAAATGTGTGAGTGGATCTGAAGAGAAAATAGCTAGCTCATTTCTATCAAAAAAAGGAAAATTAAACAACCTCTTAACTAAAACTTTTCAGATCCACTGACACCATGACAAACCATGACAAATATACTTAAAAAAGAACCACAGAGGAACTAAAAATGCCTAAATATGATTCTGTTGAAAAACATTACAATTATCTTAAGATGGATTTTTTGTTTGGTGTTGTTGAAGATGATGGTTCTACTGTTTTTTTATCTCTTGAAAAATTAGCAAAGAAATATAATGTTAGTTTAAGTACTTTGAAAAAGGTTTCTGCTAGAGAGAAGTGGAGTAAGCAAAAGGAAGATGTAGGAACCAAAATCGATGAAAAAGTTCTTGATAAAAAGTCAGATTATGAAGCTGAAAAGATAGTTCAAATTGATACTAAATATGAAACTGCTTTTTCAAATCTTGCAAAATTAACTAATGATTCTGTAGCTATGAAAAAACCTAAAAATGTTAGAAGTTCTGATTTAAGGAATTTTGCTGATACTTTGATTACTTGTTATGAAGGTGAGAAGGTTGCCCATGGTGAGTCTTTAGAACAAAATAATAATACAAGCGATGGATGGGATGCTCTTGCGAAAGCGTTTAAAGAACCTGCAAATGAGCAAAAAGCTGAAGAAGACTAATACTTTTAAGCTTGATCCGTTTGGAGCTACTAATTTACATTATTTGAATAATTCTAATTATTTTATTAACATTCAGCACGGAGCTATTAGGTCAGCTAAAACCACAGCAAGTATTGTCAGATGGCTAAAATTTATTAAAGAACATCCTTTCACTGATTTTTTAATGACTGGAAATACTCAAACCAGTCTATATCGTAATGTTTTACGCCCAATGATGACTTTAATGGATAGCTTAGGTATCTCTTATGATTGGCGTAAAAATGAATACTTAGAAATTGAAGGCAATATTTGCTGGCTCATGGGATTTTCTCATGAAGGAATAGCTAACCGTGTTCCTGGTGTTACTCTTGGTGGTTGGTATGCTGATGAAATTAATACTTATCCTAAGATTCTTGTTGATTTAGCATTAGACCGTTTAAGTGAAGAAGGATCTCAAGCTTTTTGGACTTTAAACCCAACTAATCCTTACCATTATATTTATAAAGAATATATTGAAAATGAAGAAAAAAAAGCAGTAGGTGATGTTAAAGTATGGCATTACACAATAGATGATAATCCTTCCCTTTCAGAAGAATACAAAGCCAGACTCAGACGAAGATATCCTCCAGGCACAGTTGACCATAAAAGAAAAATTGAAGGTCTTGCAGCTGTAGCCGAAGGAGTAATTTATTCAAAATTTGTTGAAGAGTTAAACACATTCGACCCTAAAGATCCAAAATATGAAAACATCCATTACAATCAATATGCTCTTTCAACTGATTATGGTTCAAGTACAGTGCATGTTGTAGGATTATTCGGTACTATTTTTAATAAAAAAGGAAATGAATATCATTTATTGGATGAATATTATTATGATGCCACAGACCCTGAAAATAATGGTATTCAGTTAGATGATGAGGAGTTATATAAAAATGCTTCTGAAAAATTGTTGGATAGTAGTTTTTTATTAAGTAAATGGTGGACTCCTCACGATGCAGCGAGTCTTAGAACTACTTTAAAGAAGAAAACCTACATGTCAAGACCTATTCCAGTAGATAGTTACACTCCCGATGTTAATAATGATATTCAAGAAATACAGAAATTATTTGCAAATTATAAATTTAAAATAAGTAAAAATTGTGTTAATAGTATAGTTCATGCTCAAACATATGCTTGGGATCAGAAAGCTAAACAAAGAGGCGAAGATCAACCATTAAAAAGTCAAAATAATGACCATTGCCCAGACATGTGGAGAGCCGCTATATTAGGTTCAAGACAAGTTAAGAAAAGTATTGTCCCTGGAGTTGGATAAAAAATGAAATTACCTGATATTATTAAAAATACTCTTAATCCTCCAATAAAACAAATAGTTAATGAAATAAGCAGAGGTGTGGGAGCAATAGGAGTTAGTCTTGGAAAAGGAGCTAAAAATAATAAATTTGAAAGTTTAATAGATCAAATGTTTATAGAGCCTTCTATAGCTGAAGCAAGAAGAGCTTTACAAATAGACCCTACTGTTTCAAGCAGTGTTTTATCTATGGTGATTTTAGCTAACAGCCCATATAAAGTCGTTCCTTCTCAAGGAGCTGCTGATGAAGCTGTTGATTTCATAGAACAAAAATGTAAATCATGGAATATCAGAGCTTTAAATAGTCGTATGCTTTTAAGAAGTATTGTAGATAATACTTGTTTTATAAGAAAAAATATTGATACTGTTGAGATTAAAAACTTTGATTTCTTGACATATGATGAAACTAATTATAATTTTTTACCAGTTATAGCTAATGGTGAATTGTTAGGCTATAAGCAAAAAGGGATGGTTTATGAAATTCCTAAAGACTGGAAAAATAAAAAATTTGATGAAATAGCTAATCCTAAAGGTGAAGTTCAGGAATTTAATTTTGAACCTCATGAAGTTATTAATCCTGTGCTTTTTGAAGATAATTTTAGCTTAGTGATGAAAGCTTTAGACGATGTTAGAAACCTTAAGAAAATTAAAAACATGGGACCTAACATTGTTAAATTTAGTCAAGGCACATTAGGCGTTGAAGTAGGTACTGAAGAGAATCCTTTCGCTCCTTATGATGAAAATGATAGTTATAGTACTCAAAAATCTAAAGTTAAGAAAGAATTAGAAGGTATAGCTGATGCATTTGATAAAAAAGAATCGAAAAATGTTATAGCTTATTCTTATGGAACTACTCCTAATGTTATTGGTGATGGTAAGGTTGTGGATTGGACTCCGATAGCTAATTTTTACAAGCAAGAAATAAGGGAATCATTATTAACTCCTGACAGTCGTTTTACTAGTGCTAAAGGTAGTAGATTTACAGCTGAAGCACAAATGGGTACTAGTGGTCAAGGAGCAGTTATATCATTTTTACAAGATTTTTCTGTTTATAATATTAATACATTTGCAATAGATCATCAATTAGCTATGGCTAATTATGAAGATAGTATTGGTAAGATTTCCATTGAATTTGAATCTTTTGAAGTTGAAGATGATAAAACAGCTGCAGAAATAGGGCAAATAATAGAACAGTTATATCCATCAGCCAATAATGATAATACTCTTATGAGGATGCAGGCATTTTTCCCAAAATATTATAAAATTTATCAAGATAGTGTTGTTAGTGAAGAATCTAATTTAGATAAAACCCCAAAGCAAATTAATAATCAATTAATTAATGGATTTGTTGATCATGAAGATAATACTCCTCAAATTGTTGATTATTGGTATAATAAACTAGTAAAAGAAGGCATTATTAAAAGTTGATTAAAGATGGAAGTAAGTGTTAAAGCTTTATATGATTCAGGATTGAAATATGTTCCTGTTTCTGATGATAAAGCACCATTAATTCTTAATCATTTAATGCTTCATGAAATGAGAGAAGATTTTATTCTTAATAGCTTAGATCATAACGTTGAAAATATATTAGGAATGAAAGAATTTCAAAATTTAATTAAATCTATTTTTGATCAACAGATTCTAATTAATATAGATCTTGTTAAAGAAGCAGGTAAACTTGAACTTTTAAGGGTTGATTTTCTAGATTCTATAAGTAGTGATGTAGATAAGTTACTACAAAATAACTATGATAATGTAACTGATTACACAAAACAATTCTATAATATAGGAAAAGAGAAAGGTTTCAGTCAACTTCAAGTAAAACAGTTCACTAGTCAAGCAGATACACATGCATTATTCAACCTCACACAGAATAATTTTAGTTTAATCAAAAACATTAGTGATGATGTAAAAGAAGAAATCAGAAAACAAGTGTGGGAAGGTGTAAGTCGTGATGAATCAGTAGTTCAAATAGCTGAAAGAATTAAAAATACTAGAATAGAACCTATAGAAAAAATTAATGGTCGAAATTTCACTATAGATGAAAGAGCTAGTATGATAGCTCGTACTGAATCAGCTAGATGTAGAAATCAAGGACTCATAAATAGTTATCTCCAATATGGAGTTGAGTATTTTAATTCTGTTGTTGTTAAAACTCCGGGTACTTGTAATGATTGTTTGGATATTGAAGCCAAAGGACCTTATAATATTAAAAAAGACAAAGATAAAATACCTCCCCACCATCCTAATTGTAATTGTCACCCCGAACCAGCTGAAGAACCTAATAAAGACCCTAAAGATCCTGAAAGTTTCCCTGATTTGGTTACTGGTAAAAATGTTAAAACTAATC
This sequence comes from Methanobrevibacter cuticularis, assembly GCF_001639285.1. Classification (GTDB taxonomy): domain Archaea; phylum Methanobacteriota; class Methanobacteria; order Methanobacteriales; family Methanobacteriaceae; genus Methanobaculum; species Methanobaculum cuticulare. Next base: position 20,158 of record NZ_LWMW01000088.1, read on the forward strand.
CCAATATTCACTTTGCTGATAATGAATTTATAAATGAATATTCAAAAGCTGTTAGCGATTTTCAAAAAGCTACAACTAATAATATTCATGAAGTGGGACAAATTTATAATAAAAATGGTAAATTAATGAGAGAATTTACAAATAATTCTCCAGAAGGCATTGACTTTCCAAATGATTTATATAGGTTTGGTAAAAAACAAGGTTTAGGGCTTAACATGCATAATCACCCTTCAAATGTTCCTATCCCTTCTAAAGAAGATATTATAAACTTTGGAATTACAAAAAGTAAATATGGAGTGATTACATCTTCAAATTCATATAGTGTGACCACATTTAATAAGCCTAATATAAATAATATTGTAAAAAACATCGAAAAAGATTATGAAAAAACTTTTGAAAAATTCATGCAGGATTACATGAATAAATCTGATTCAGCTAGACAAATATTAAATAATAATTTAACATCTAATAATGAGAAAAATAGACTTTTAACCGAAAATTTTAGAAAATACACAGCTAATAATCCAAATAAATTAAATGATAAATTAAATGAATCATTAAAAATATATGGTATTAATATTAAAATTTATTAAATAAGGAGTGATGTTTGTATGGTACCATTAGGTAAACGTCTAGATGGAGGATATGGTGTTATTGGCAATCCTTCTACTATATTTTTTTTAGAATCATTATCTCTTGAAGAAAGAAAGCAATATATTAAAGAACTTGAAGAAAAAAATCCTAAAGCTTTTAAAGAATTTTGTGAAAGTTATCAAGAAAAATTAAAAAAGTTAGGATTAGGAGAATTTATTTAATTTTATTAATTTTTAATAAAAATATACAATTTTTAATGGTAGTTGTGTGTTAATCCTCTAGAGTAATAAGTAGGCTGGTTCACCGAAAGGATAGTTACTCTTAAGGGATTTAACAGTCTTTTATTTTTCGTCACCTCTTATAATTAAAATCTTATTGTAATTAGAGGATTAACACACAACTATTTTAATATTTTAAAACTCTTATTAGCGATAGCTATAAAACTAATTTTCATGCATTTAATTTGCCCTTAATGGGCTAGCGATAGCCATATAATTAATATTTTATCTGAGGTGTTAAAAATCACGAAAAAATATGAAGACAGTCAAGAACATTTTAAAAGTAGATTACAAGAAGCTGTAAATAATAAATTCTGGAATGAAGAGGATGATATCACCTATTGGGTACATGCTACTTACCCAGATGCTGTAATCATTCATAGTTATAAAGGAGATGAATATTTTGAAGTGCCTTATATAGTTCAAAACGATGAGATATTGTTAGGTGAGCCAAAAGAGACACATAGCCTTTTTTCATCTGAACAAATCATTAATCAGATGAAACAAGGGAAAGAATTCATAGTACTTAATAATAAAACTGAAAACCCCGTTTATCGTGTTCTTGTTCAAACTAATAATGAATTACCAGCGCATGATATGGGTTTTGATAAAATAAAATACAGCCCTGAAGCTCAAAAAGAAGCTATAGGTGATTTATTAGGTGAGTTTGTCTATGACGATTCTCAAAGTAACCATCAGAGACTACAAAATCCAAAACAAGAGCCTAAAAAATTCGCAAAAGTAATAAAAACTGGCTATTGTCCAGAATATGGAGCTTACACTGACTGGGAAGTTTTCGATCATGACTATGTTGAAATCATGAACCAACTGGTAGATAGTAAAGAACGGAACATTCCAATCAGAGAAGGGCCATCGACTGAAGTAATCCCTACGAAAGTAGAGAGATATGATACAAACAGTGTTTTGGTCACAAAAGAAAAATTTAATGGTATTACTTGGGTTAAAAACCCACGAGATGCTGAAGCAGGTATTTGTCAAATTGTGAATAATTTAAATTTGGAGGATATTAATATGTCTGATAATCCTGAAGAAAATAAGATAGAAGTAAATAAAGAAGAATATGAAAAGTTAAAAGCTGATAAAGAAGCAGCTGAAAATGAAGTTGTTGATTTAAAAGCTAAATTAGAGAACCCTCTGGAAGAGGAAGGGGACGTAGATCCTAAAGTAGCTGAATTAGAATCAAAATTGGATGAAGCTAATTCTAAAATTGAAAAGATGGAAGGAACAATTCAACCCTTAGAAACTCAAATTAATGAAGAAAAAGCACAAGTAGTAAATTCATTGCTTGATGTAGTTCCTGAAGCAGATAAAACTAATATGAAAACTTTCTATGAAGGAAAAGATTTACCTGAATTGAAAATTTTACAAAAACAAATAGTAAACTCAATGCCAGAACAAACCAATAATGGCATTGTTGATAGTGGAACTCTTACTCCACCCCCTACTAAAAATAAAATCACTTTTGATAAATTCAGAGCTACAAGAAAAACTAAAAGATTCTAAGGAATGATTAATTATGAGTAAATATGTAAATGCAACAAGTAATAAAAACAACCCTACTTTTTACCTCAATCGGGGAGATTTTGAATTTAAACCTCGAGTAGAAACTGTAGAAGGAATTAAAAAAGGTGGAGTGTTTGAAGTTGAAGAAATGCCAAAAGGTATGGTAGTTGAAATCGACCCTAATAATGACATGGCAGTCAAACCTTTTAAAAATGGTATTCCTATTGGCACTCTCGGAACAGAACCTCAAGGCGATATACCTAGAGAAGATAGAGCAGCAGGCGAATATGAAATGCAAATAGCTCCTGTTGACATCGATGGTGAGATCGACTGGGTACAATTAGAAGATACTCATGCATTAGTAAAACCAGGAACATATTTAGCTATTGATAACGACCCTACTAAATATGCAATTAAAAGTTCTGCAACTGATGTAATAGCTTTAGAGACTAGAATTGAAAATGAAACTGGTTTTCTTTACGTATATCGTAGAGGACAAACCTCAAAAAAATAATAATAGGTGATATTTATGGCAACTGTTGAAATAAAAGATTTTACACCATTTGATATATTTGATGATAGATACTTAGCTCAATTATTTGTCACTGATGAAGTCGTAAAAGGAATGACAATAGCTCCATTACTTGGAATGGACACTACTGAAGCGAAAAGTGTTGATTGGTTCACTCGTGAACACACTACACAAGAATTAATTGATAAAAATTTAATCCAAAGAGACATGCCTTCAGCTCACGGATCTCAACTTTTAGAAGTCACAGGATCCGAATTAACCCGTGACAAGAAAGTAGTAGAAACTTATGGATTTAAATATAAAGTAGATCAACAAGACTTAGAAGACAACCCTAAACCTTTCTTAGAAGATATTAAAGATCATTGTTACAGAATAAGTAATAGATTAGACAATAGTATTGTTAAATCAATAATAAATGCTGCAAATATTTCTTCTGTTGATGTTATCGGAGGTCCATGGGCAAGTTCTACTAAAATTGATGAATGTATTAAAGGATTCTCTGATGAATATATGTTCCGAGACATTAATGGTTTTTTAAATACTTCAATATTATCTGCTGAAAGATATAAGAATTTAACTGATTTTATAGCAGCTACCGAAGGAATGGATAAACTTAAAGAGGAAAATGGCGTCGTTGATTATAATAATAAAAAATTCCACTTTGCAAGAAACACACCTTCTAATGCTTTCTTAGGTTGGTTTGATCAACTACCTCCTGGCGATGTTATATATAGAAAAATCAAAGGATGTTATGAACCAATAGCACAAAAAGAAGGTGCAGAAGCATACACCCCAGCAATCAATATGAAAATTATTGACGGCGATGGTGAAGGAATGGATCCAATTAGAGAATTCCGTTTTGCTGCTTCTTGGACGGTTCCAATCATCAGACCACAATCCATATTTTATAAAACAGGAATTTAATCAATTCCTACTTAATTAATTTTTTAAGAGGAGATATTAATGACTCTCAAAAGAAGTTTTAAAGATGCTTTGCATTTTATTAGAAATCCTCGAAGGATTTATAGTGCAATATGGGAAGAATTAGAAGGACTTGATTCAAAAGTAGAAGAACTTGATTCAACAGATGATGGAAATTCTTTAGGCACTTCTGTAGCAAGTGGTCCAGGTTATACTCAAAACCAATTAAATAATGCTTTTGGAGATATTAGTTCTGGATTAATACCTGAAAGTTTCATTGGAATTTATACTAATGAAAATGATAGTAAAAAATATTTAGTCACAGTATCCGATGGAGAATGGAAAGGAATTTTATTCGCTGCTATTAGTTAAGGTGTTTCAATGCCCGCTAATGAAAAAAAAGTCATAGCTAGTTTAAAAGGATGGCTCATTGAAAGTGAAGAATTATCTGAAACAACTCGTGATCGTGCTGTTAAGGTAATTAAAAAAAAATACATAACCAAATACATAGAAAAGGCAGTTAAAAGAGCTAAAGGATATACTAATAATCAAAATTTAGACACTGAAAATAATGAAATTGTTGTTGAAGCTGTTGAAACATGGACTGCTGGTTTGCTATGGAATCGAGAACTTAGAGACCAATCAGTCCCAGACCCTGGAGACAAAGTAATTCAAACAGGCGATGCACTCATAGCTGAAGCAAAAGAAATGCTAAGTCCTAATGTTATTCCTGTAAATAATACTCTAAAATCGCCTATAAATAGGTTAGTGATTGGTACAGCTTTTATAAGTGATGATTAATTATGTCAGCGAGTATTGAAACTAATGCTATAGCACTAGCTGCTAAATTTGGAACCTATCCTTCCCTTATTAAACAAGGATTAAGTGATGGTTTAGATGAATCAGCTGATTTTGGTGTTAGAACCATGAAAACAGCTCATAATCCTTTTAGTAAATCTGGTAAAACACTAAGATCTATTAAATCTATCACAACTGATGAGTTTAGCAGATCTATCGGCCCAATGACAGATAGTTTAGTGCCATTGTTTCTTGAAAAAGGAACTAAACCCCATATTATTATGGGAAACCCTTATTTATCTTTTGATGGTAAAAAAGGAAAGGTAATTCTTGGATGGAAACTAAAAAATGGAACAAAACCTGGTATTGTGTATCATCCAGGAACAACACCACGACCATTCGTTGAACCAGCACGCAATACATTAAAAGTTATGTTTCCACGAATCATGGCTACATATGTTAAAAATGCAATTAAATAGGAGGCAATTATGTATCCTCAAATAGATGAAACATTAGAAAAAGTTTTAAAAGAAAATAATCATCCTCTTTTAAGTAAATTTAAAATAACATTACTAACTAGAAAATGGGAAACTGAACCACATTGTATAATGATTATGCATACATCAGATGATCCTAAAGAAGACGAAGATACATATGATTCTGAAAGAAGATCTCTCGAATATATTATTCTTATTAAAACTACTAAAATTGATGATTTAGCTTATTTAGATGCTATGAAAGAACTTGGAAAAATTAGTTATGTTATTAAAAAAATTCTTAGAAAAAGCAAAGACATGGTCTACACTAATGAAGGTGGAAAGACTATTGACTTAAGACAGGGACTACAGATCGGGCAAATTGTCCCAGAATTTGTGAATTATGTAATTAAATCTTCACAAATGAAAATCATCATCCCTGTTGATGAAATAGATATAGAAACATTAGACAATGAATTTGAAAGTATTACATCAAAAGATACTGTAAAATGGGAGAGTTAATTTTATGGAATTAATTGAATTACCAGGAATTGGTGAAACAACAGCTGAAAAATTAAGAGAAGCTGGTGTTGAAAATATTGAACAAGTTGCAGAACTTGATATAAAAAAATTAGAAGAATTAGGAGTTAAAAAAAGAGATGCTCCTGAAGCATTGAAAATAGCAAAAGAAATCATCGAGAAAACCGAACCTGGAGAAGAAGAAGGTATTCTTGATATTTGGAGATTGCAGAAACAAATACCAAATTTCTTATTCAAAGCTTTTATAAAAACATTAAAAACGCCTGAAAAGCTATCAGAAAAAGAATTAGATAATAAATATGATGGATTTATGAAAAGAGAAATATTTAAAAAAGAGTAGATATTTATGATTAGAAAATTTGCAATAACAGATGAATTTGTTGAAGAAGAAATATCACAAAGAAGCGGTATTAGTGGGGTTGTGTTGCTTGTAGGTGATTTTCAAAAAGCAGATGCTAACACACCTTATTTAATAACAAATCCAAGAAACATTCCAGATACAGTAGGAAATGATCCTGCATACACTGGAAGTAAATGTTTAACTCAGCTATTCAAAAAGGACGAAGAACAAAATAATCATGGTGCTAGTGCTGTTATACCTTTACAAATGGGAACTAGAACTAGAGCATCATGCACTGTTGATGTTGACGGAGGTGAGTTAGAAGCTGAAACATTAGCTGGAGGTGTTTGGGGAAATAAACTTAGATTATCACTTACTAATGGATTGGACGATACTTTTATTTTCACAGTGTCTGATGGCACCCGCAATATCATTGAAGTACCAAATAAATCATTAGACAGCATTATTAAGATTGTTAACGGTGGTAAAAAACATATAATGTTAACCTTAACTGAAGATACAAATAAGACTTTCACAAGTGTTACTAATCAAGCTTTCACTGGAGGATCTGAAACTAAAGGAAGTTTCACAATACAAAACCTTTACACAGTTCTCAATTACCTTAATAAAGATAAATACAATATTTTACTTTTCTCTGAGAAATTAGGAAGTAATCTTTTTGATGTGATTGGGGAATATTTAGATGAAAGATATGCGAAAGGAAAACAATCATTTAGTATTTTACCTTTAACTACTACAGACAATAAGGAAACAAAAATAGATACTGCTAATAGTGCTAGATTTGAGAGAGTAGTTTATATTAATCAAACAATCAATGATTTAGATGAAGCTGAAACCTGTGCAAGAATTGCAGGAGCAATAGCAGGATTACCTGTCAATGAATCATTATCTGAATATGTTTTAAATGATATAACTTCAATACATCCAGTTTTAAGTGAAGATGATATTGAAGATCTTACAGCTGCAGGTATAATTTGTCTTGAACTTAAAGACACTTTTTCACAAAAATATCAAGTATATTCAAGTGTAACCTCTTGTATTGATATTGGTAAAGATGGGCAACTTGTTCCGCAAGGAGAATTACATGGTTTAAGGTCTTCTGATTATTGTTTTGATAAATTAAATGATGTTGAAGATAATTATCTTGCAAAAACAAAAGTTAAAAGAAGCAAAGAAATCTTAAAATCAGCATTAGATAAAGCCGCAGGAGATATAGTTAAGGATGAAATTGTTGAGAGCATTGAACTTTCTCTTGAAATAGATCCTAAAAATCCTAAAAATTTAATAAAAGATCGTGAAATTAAAGTTTTTAATATACTTGAGAAAATCCATAATCGTGATAAAATCGTGTGGGAAGAGGTGTAGAATATGGCATTAGTAGATATTACAATAATCAGGCCAGATGGAACAACTTTTAGAATTCCTCATTTGGTAAAACATGAGACAAGTGAAGATGAAGATAGTGGAGTAACTGAAACTTATGATGAAGATATTCCAGAAGAAGGAAGTATAAAACGTGGCCTTTCCACATCAGGTATAATTGTTGCAGGTGATGGATACCCTACAGAAACAGAATTAAGAGCTATGACCTCAAATGTTCCTGGAGGATATCAACTTGTTGCTATTGATCATCAAATTAAAACTAAATATACTTATGGCGGAGTCATGAGAACAAGCTGGAAAAATGGCCGTGATGGTAAAAAAAGACCTACTCGTGATTTAGAGTTTTCAGCAACTAGTTTAGAAACAGAGGACGTGTAATTATGTATGAAGATAATGATTTACTTAATTTAGAAGATAATGATGATATTCTCTTAGAGGACGAAGATTGTGAAGAATCTGAAGATTCTGAAGATTCCGAAGATATTAAAGATTTTGACCTTGAACTCTTGCTCATGGGAGGAATTGTTGATAGAGAGATAGATTTCTTCAACAAAAAAACAAATAAGCAAGACAAAATGTTTGTTCGTTTAAAATCTGTTTCTCATGAAGAATGGGTTAAAGCAGAAGCTAAACTCAATAAAAACAAAAAAAGTAAAAAAACTGTTAAGGATTTCGTCGGAGCACTTGTAGCTAAAAGCTGGGTAGATTCTGACGCCAAACCTATACCAATAACAGCAATTCGTTCATTAGACAATGGTACTTTGAAAAATATTTACGAACAAGTTAAATTTGTATCTGGACAATTTGAAGATAAAACTGAAGAGAGAATGATTGAAAAATTATTAGATTTTTAGACATTGAAGATGGTCGTGGTGGATGGATCACGATGAATTTTATAGGAGGAACTCCTCTTGTAAAATCTATGCGAGAAATCACCCCTCTTCAAATAAAAACTATTGGAATTATAAATAAAATACATAATAAGATTATAAAAAAGAATATTAAAGATAATAAAAATGATTAATATTCTTTTAAATCCTTTTTTTTAAGATTTGTTACTTTTTTAGGCCATAAGGCAGCGAGAGCCATCGTCAATTTCAGAGGTTGTAATCATGCTTGAAGAATTATTAATTAAAATCAAAGCAGTACTCGAGGGCGGAGGCTTTGACGATGCTGTTAGCAGTATAAAATCAGTTGGAATTCAATCTCAAACAGCAACAGAGCAGATGAAAAATGATATAAATTCTGTCAAATCAAACAGTTCTGGTGTTTGGAGCAGTATAACAAGTAATGCTTCTTCGGCATGGTCGAGTATAAGTAATGGTGCATCGAGTATTAAAGAAAGTATCAGCAGTGCTTTTGCAGGAGCTAAACAAAGTGCTTCTGATTTTATGAGCCATCTTCAAGGAATGGAAGGAATGATGGCAGGTATTCTTGGTGGTGTTGGTGTTGCATCTGTTACAGATTTGGTTGTAGGTACTTCTGCGAAAGCCGAAGTAAATAAAGTTTTGCTTAATAACATGACTCAGACAAAACAAGGTGCTGAGGCATTATACACTGCTGTTGATAATGCTACAAATAAAACTCTTGTTAGTATGCAACAAGTTATACCTGCTTTAAATAAGTTCAAAGCTTCCACAGGTGCTAACGAACAAGCATTGAAAGGTATTACTCCTAAACTTGCTAATTTTGGTTCATATGTTTATGCAATGACTGGAAGTGCAGCATTAGCCGATACTGCAATGATGGATCTATCCAAAGGTATTGATGGAGCTTTCGCAAGTTTAGATCAATATGGAATTACAGAAAAATCTTTAATGGATACTGGTCTTTGGTCTGGTAAAAAGGATGATGTAGAAGGCTACATGAATGCTGTAAGCCAAGTAGTAGGAAGTACTGACGAACTCATGGGAACTTTCACAGGTATTAAAGCTACTATGGGAAAAGTATTTAGCGTGGCTGGAAAACAGATAGGACAGGATTTATTACCTGTTCTTAAAGATCTTATGAATGGTTTTATTGACCTTAATAAAGCTACTGGCGGGAATTTAACAAGAGGAATATTAGCTGTTGTTGGGGGTTTAGGTGGTTTATTAACTGTTGGTTTTGGTGTTAGTACTTTACTTCCTTTAATTACTAGTGGGTTTGGGGTTTTAAAAGGAGTACTTACAGGAATTAAAGCTCTTGCTACAGGCACTGCTTTGACAAATGCAGTTAAAGGTGTTACTGAGAGTACAGGTCTTGTTGCTCATACTGCAGAACTTACAGCAAATACTACAGCTTTAACAGCAAATACTGCAGCTCTTGAAGCGAATAACATTGCAAGAGTAACATCTATGGGTGCTGTTGCTGCAGGTGTTAAAGGAATAGGTGCTGTAGGAAGTGCAGCAGGAAGTGCAGCTCCAGGAGCCGCGGCAGGTGCGACAGGATTTGCAGCCATATCATCATCAATAACTAGCATGTTAATTCCATTATTAGCTATTAGTGCAGTTATTGCAATAATGATACCTATAGTAGCTGGTTTAGTCATTGAAATTATCGCATTTGTTAGGTTAATTGGTGAAGTTATTAAATTGCTTGGTTTTGATAAGCTTAATCTCAAACCTGCAATTGAAGGCATTAAACAAATAGGTTTAGCAATGTGGGAAATAGGCAGAGCTTTTGCAGCGATGACTTTGATTAATCTTATAGGTATTATTCACACTGTTACTGGAGGAATTTTAGGATTTTTTGTATCTTTAAGCACATTTGTTGCAGAAGTCAAAGCAGGAGTACCTATAATAAATGAACTAGCATCGATAGCAGATATTAATCCTAATGTGGCTAAGAAGATTAAAGCATTTGATGATGCATGTCAACAAGTGGTAACAGCAGTACAAGCATTAAGTACAATAGACTCAAGTTTATTTAACTGGAATCCGTTCACAAATTTTATTAATAGTTTAACAACTGCTAAAGAAGATATTACTGAAGCTGCCAATATTATAAACAATTTCAAAGATATTCATAATATTAATCCTGCTGTAGTCAATAAGCTTAAAGCTGTAACCGATTCACTTAAACATGTAGCAGATAGTATTTCAGCTTTAAGAACTGTTGATGATAAGTTACAAACTTGGAATCCATTATCTAACTTGATTGAAGCAATGAAAAGTGCTAGAAAGGATATCGGCAATGCTAGTATTCAATTAAGGAGTTATAGTACAATAGCTAATGTTCCAGAAGGTACAGCTAATAAGATAAAAACAGTCACTGATTCATTAAAAAATGTAGCTGAGGCTATCAGTTCCATGAGAACTGTTGATGATAAGTTACAAACTTGGAATCCATTAAGTAACCTCATAACTACTATGCAATCTGCTCGAACTGATATAGGCCAAGCTTCTGTAATTTTAGCAGGATACAGTACTTTAGCTAATATTCCAGAAGGAACGGCAGAAAAGATTCAACGTGTTCAGTGGAGTATTTCTCACGTTGTTAATGCTCTTAATAGCTTAAACACATTGAATAGTAAATTAGGTGAAGTTGATTTATCTAATTTAATATCTAAGATGCAAACAGCTAGAACTAACATAGGATTTGCAAGTGTATCTTTAGCCAGTTATAGTACTTTAGCTAACATCGATTCTATCATTTATGCAAAAATCGACGCTGTTAAAAATGCAGCTGTGAGAGTAGCACAAGCAACTACTTCATTAAATGGTATCCCTGCTCCTTCTGGAAATAATAATCTCGATTTGGCTGTTGAAACAATAAAAAAGGCTACAACTAAACTAAATGAACTAACTGGTTTAACTGTAAATGGAGAAACTGTAAGTGGTGTTGTAAATGCAATATCAAATGCAATTTCTCAGATAAATGCAAAATTAAACAGTGCAAATCCTGCTCCTGCGGCTAAAAATCTTGGGACTAAGATTGTTAATGGTTTCAAATCATCTGCAATACAATTAAAAACTGTTGCTGGGGCCGAAGCAAACTGGGCAATCAATGCAATCAATACTAAAGCAAGTAGTATATGGACTGCTGGGTCAAAATTAGGATCAAGTCTAGTTCGTGGATTTAGATCTGGTTTGAATCAAAGTTCACCGGGTGATGCTGCAAAAGCTGCTGCTGCTGAAGCAGAGTTTATTAACAATGCTTTCACTGATAACTATAGTTCTTTATATAATATTGGTAAAGAAGCTATGAGTTCAGTAGCTAGTGGTTTTGGTTCTGGAGTTAATTCTGGTAGTCCTGGAGATCTTGCAAATGCAGTACTAGCTGAGATGAATTATGCTCTTGATTTTATGAGTAATCTTATTCCTGAAGCTTATACTTTAGCTAAAACTTTAGGTGAAACTATTGTATCTGGTTTTGGAACACCTACTTTACCATCTGTTGCTAATGAAGGTTTTGAAGATTTTAAATATCCTGCTGTTATTGGTGATGTTCCAAGCGGAGGTAATGTTACTGTAAATAATAATGAATGGAATTTAACAATCAATAATCCAGTAGTTAAAGATGAAGATGACATTGATGATTTTGAATACAAGTTAGAAAGATTACTCGATAAAAAATTAAGAACCACATAAGGAGGAATTAAATGCCATATTACTCACTAGTGCCCAAGCCTTCAAATGAAAAATTAACTCTTGAAGTTATGTCAAAAGCAATTTCATTAAAAGTCAAATTGGGAGCAAGATTTAATCCTCAGTTAAATAATGAAACCATTGATTTTGACAATGTTATTGGTAGTCAAACTATTCATCAAGGAGCAAGAGGAGGGGAATTAGAAATTGAACCTCTTTTTGAACTTAATAGGGATCCAAAGGATTTAGACAAATTAAAAAAATTAGAGAGTTGGTATCTTAATGGAACTCAACTTTGGGTTTTATATGCTACTGATGAAAAATATGCGAACCTTATATTTGGTTGTAAAGGGCATCAATCTTATATAATTGTTGATGTTGATGTAACAGAATATCATAGAGGTCGACATGATTTAAAATTAAGACTTCAAAAACAAACAATATTTCCTCCTGAAGTGAAAAGCTTCACATCATGGAAACCAGCCACTAAAACCACCTCTACAAATTCCAAGTCTGTAGCTAAATCAAATCCTTTAATCACTGCTCTTGCTAAATGTAAACTTCCTCTGTATGAAAACAGATTAGGGAAAAACAAAACAAGTGATTGTGATTTAACATGGCAGGAAATTCTTAGATTGTTCAAATTTTACATCACTTATAACGGCAAATCTCTTAAACTTGATGGTTATTTTGGTTTTTATACCGAGGACGCTACTAAAAAGTTTCAGAGAAAATATAAGATTAAAGTCACTGGAAAATGTGATACTCAGACACTTAAAAAGATTAAACAGTTGATATTAGCTAGTATCAAAAAAGAGGTTACTGTTCAATATCCTAAAAGTGTTGGAGGAGTACAAATAATAAGATAAAGGTGTGTTTTGATGGTTAAAATTTATGCTGGAACTGTACCAGACTTAACATCTGCTATTTTTTCTGACTTATCATACAAGCAACATGTTTATAATCCAAACACAATTTCTTTTCAATCAACTAAAAAAATTGGAAATGGAACAGATATAAGAGTTTTAGGGAATTTCCCAGATTTTGGAGGTAAAATCAATGATTCAGACATTGGTGATGGGATACATTCTTATGAAGCTATTGATTACTCTGATTTGCTGAGAGGGAAAATTAAAGGTAGTTTTTCAAAAAAAAGCAGAAGTTATATGCTTAAATCAATATTAAAATCTAAAGGTTTGAAAATTGGTGGTATAAAAAATACAAAGAAAAAATATGATTCTCTAATTTTCAAGGATGTCAAAGCCATAGATGCATGTCATCAAATATGTAATCTTGAAAATGATCATCATGAGTTTTTTGTCAATAGTAATGGAATAGGTGTGTTTAAGAAGATACCTCAAACATATAAAGGAATTGTTCTTAGACCAGGTCATTATGAAGGTTACAGTACCAAAACTGATACTAGTAACATTATAACTGAAGTAAAAGTCTATGGTAAAAAAGATGCTGCAAAGCTATTGTACAGTTATAAGAATAAACCTTTATCTGCTAAATATGGTGTTATCACAGAGTTAATCATTGATGATAATATTAAAACAAAAGCTAAAGCTAAAGCTAAAGCCAAACAATTGTTTCAATCTAAAGGAAGGGCTGAAATTGAAGCAGTTTTAACAATACCTGCTATAAAAGAATATAAACCTTTAAAGCCAGGAGATTGGATTGTTGTTTATGATAAATCAGGTAATATGAAAACCCTCTTTATTGAAGAGATGACTTACAAAAAAGGCCTTCTATCACTTAAATTAATGAGTGAAAAAACACCAGCACCTGAAAGCTGGACATATAAACCTCCAGATAGTAAAAGTAAAAATACTTGCAGTTCAAATGCTAAAGGAATAAGTCCTCCAAAGAAAGTTGAAGGATCTTGCAAATTTTGTAAGCAATTACCTACTCAAAAAAATACTTTTGTTAATAAATGTCCTCATTGTGGTAAAAAAGGCAAACTAAAATTTAATTATGGCCATAATGGGAAGAAAAAGTATAATTATAGTCATCATGATGCACCCGAAGGACAATTTACTTGTGATCCTAATCAAGGAGGTTGTGGTGCTGATTATTGTGCCAAATGCGGATATGAAAAGGTTTATAAGAAAAAATATCATCTTACGAAAGTTTCTGGAACATCTTCTTGTTCTGTTGCAGGTGTTAATAAAAATGTGTCTGCTAAAGCGAAATCATTAGGCAGTGCATGTAAAATTTTCAAATGGATTAAAAGCAATATCAAATATGCATTTTATTATGACAATAAATATTCTGCTTATGAAGTTATGACTAAAAAGAAAGGTAATTGTGCAGATCAATCAAGATTACTCATAGATATGTTAAAATCAATTGGCATAATTGGTACAAGAAAACATACAAAATGTCCATATCGTGGAGGTATGGTGGGACATTATAATGTTAGTGCAAAAGTCAATGGCATGACTCGAATTATTGATACAGTGAGTTCAAATCCTGCAAACAAGCATAAGGGAGCATGGACTAGAACTTCATCGTGCTAGGTGGTTATTGTGACAGCTGAAGATAAACTTGCATCATTGATGAATGATAGGCTTGATTTTGGCGAATCTCCTCTTGAATGCAGAGTGTATTCAAAATCAAAAGGTATTAAATTAGTAGTTTTAGGAACTGAACATCAAGAAAACCCTATTAAATTCACAACAAATGTTAAAATTCTTAAACATATTGATGTTGAAGTAGGTAACCGTGTTTTAGTAGCATTTATTCAAGGAAAGATAAATAAACCAATTATTGTGGGAGTGATTAAATAATGGAGGATATTATAGATTTTGGTTGTGATTTTGATTCAAGTTTTGAATTATTAAGTCCTGGCGGACATTTCAAAATGGTTAGTGGTGTTGAAAATGCAAAACAAATAGTTGTTAATAGATTAACTACAATTCCTGATGATCTTGCTTTGTTTAATTATGATCATCCTCATAATGATTCTTATAAATATCTTGCTTCTACTGATGTAACCCATGCAAAAGCATTGATTAAATTAGCTACAGAAGAAGCATTAGTTAGATTAGGTATTGTAGAAGAAATAATAAGTTTAGAAGTTAATTATAAACCAAAATCCTGTTATGTTGATATTACTTTGAAATTGATTGATGGAACTATTTTAGATGAAGATATTGAATTGTACGAGGAGGATTAAGTAAAATGGCTGAATTAGATTTTGAAGAGTCTACTGATGAACCTCAAGATAGTATTAAAATGTTCACTGGTGATTCGGTTTCTGTCATGAGTATAGTATCTGAAATGTTTAATATTTATAAATCTCAGTTTGAAGAGGGAAAATCACCAATTAAGTATCTCGATGAGGGAGGTGAAGCAAGAAATATCCTTGAAGTTATAAGCTTTATCATTATTTTTTATTTTCTTTTTTACTTAAACTCAATGGCTCTAGTGTATTTCATACCTCATTCTAGTGGAGATTTCTTAGATATTCTTGGAAGAGATAATCTTCGAAGTGCAGCTGAAAAAAGTAAAAGAGATTTATTGTTTTATTTTCCTGACGATGCTGTAAAAGATTATGATATAACTATTCCTGCCTGGTTTGTTGCAAGTACTGAAGATGATGAAGGTCTTGAATTTGAAACAATTGTAGAAACTGTTCTTGTAGCAGGTCAAAATAGTGTTCTTGTTCCTGCACAGTCAATATACGGAGGAAGTGAATATAATGTTGGAAGTAATCGTGTGACAGTTCTTGAAGAGGAACTAGATGATTTAGAAGTGACAAATCCAAATCCTTTCATAGGTGGGACTGATGATGAAGATGACGAATCTTATCGTGCTAAATTACTTGCAGAAAAACGAGGAGTAAACTTTGGGAGTGTTGAATGGTATAAAGATGAAGCTGAAAAAATAGACGGAGTACATGACGCTAAAATTGTTAATTGTGAGAATGGAAATCATACACTAGGAATAATTATCAATCCCCCAGTCGATGACATTATTAGTAATGTTATAAATTTTTTCAGTTCACCAGGGAATATTCCTGGGGGAAATTCTCATTATATTTATGGAGTTACTCCTGTCTCTGTTGATTTAATCATTGAAAATATTACATTTTCTCCAGATATAAATCCTCAAGATGGTCGCGACGAAATACAAACAAGATTATTAAACTTTTTTAATAATCGTATGATTGAAACTGATTTTTCACGAAGTGACATTTTAACAATATTATCGCAAATCGAGGGATTAATTGATTATTCTCTTTTGGCTCCTGCACAAGACATGGAATGCGAACCTAATAGTGTTTTTGTAGCTGGTACAATAGATTTAAGGAGTTAAATATTTATGGCCAGTTTAGGGGATTATTTAATAAGTCTGTTGCGTAAAAATAAACCAATTCAAAAACCAGATAATGCCATGCACCAGTTATTGAAGTTTGGCGTTGGAGGTTTACTTGATTATTACGAAGAGTTTATGAATATCACAATTAGTAAAATTAATATTTTCAATAATAATCCTGCTGAAGATACTACTGAAATGGAAGAGAAAATATCAGCAGGATTATTAAAACTTCAAGGTGATGAATTAGGAATTTACCGGCATGAAGGAGAGTCTAATGTAAATTATCGTAATAGACTACTTGCTTTCATGAATGGAAATAACAGCATTCTTGGAATTATCACAATAGTTTCTAATTTATTGAATATTCCTTCTGATAGTTTCCATGTCATGCATGAAGTATTAAATAATGAACCTCTTGGTTTTGAAGATACTATTACTAATATGCTTGATAATGAAACAACGAATATTTTAGTTTCTTTAATTAGTGAAAAAGAGCCTAACGGAAGCACTATTATAATTGAGTTGCCTGATGGTGCTGATTGTGAACTTGTGTATGATGTTGTTAGTAAAATGCTTTTCGTGGGAGTTAATCTCATTGTTAAAAGTGGAAGTATAAGTTATCCATAGGGGTTTTTGATATGGTTGATCATGATAGGTTATTGATAGCTGTTATTTCAGCTGTTGATGAAGAATTACATGGTAAGTATGATTTTGAAAAAATAGTCTCAAATCACACTATAAATAAAGAAGGTGAGATTGTGGTGACTGGTTCTGATTTTGAATTTGGTTTTGATAGTAGAACTTATGATTTAATTTGGGGAGCTGGTGTTTGATGGTTAAAATTAAGAAAGATTCGAGAAAATGGTTTTTCAAAGGATCATCAAAAAAAGGCAAAGAAGAGTTTCCTGTCGAATGGCTCAATGGAGTCATGTCTTATATTGAAACTGGAAATCAGGAAGCATTTATAACTTTACCTTTTGATTTTGAAAATGGGCAATTTCCAGATGATGAAGAAGAACATGAGGCGAAATTTGCTTCAAATATATTTATCAAGGGCAATTTTGAAAACAACCAAGAAAACATAATAATCAACAGAGAAGGTAGTTTTAAAATAAATTTTTACCCAAACATTGCTCCTTTTCATAGATTTAAGAAAGTAATTGTTGAAACAAGTACTCAAGCTCAATTAAGGTTATTGTTCCGTGATTTTGCAGGTAATATTGTATATAATGAAATAACAAATGTTGCTTCTGGAAAAGCTGTTTTTAGTTTAGAACCTCTTGAATTAAATCTTCAAACAGTTACAGCTGAAATAATAACAAATTCTGATGAAACACAAATTAATAATATTATTTTTAGTTTTGATCTTAAAGCGGAAAAAGTAGATCAAATTTTCAAAAACTTAGTTAGACTAAATCAAGAAGGAAAAATTGATGTTGATCAGTTAGACATTAAATATATTTCTGGAGCTGAAACCATTGCTGGTGAGGAGTTGCCTGTAAATAATCAAAATAATAATGTCATTCTACCTGAAAATCTTTTTCCAGATATAATTTTAGATGATGATTGTGATTTATATATAAGTTGGGATCCTACAGATGTTTCAGCACAAATTAATCAATTAAAACAACAAGTAGAAAATTTACAATCTATTGTTGAAAACACAACAATCCCTTATGATGTAGGAGACATTATAAGCACAACAAATTCAAAAAATCCTGCAACAAGGACAGGATGGGAACATACAACATGGGAAGCTTATGCTAAGGGTCGTGTGCTTGTTGGAATTGACCAAAATGATAGTGATTTCAGTTCTGCAGGTAAAATGGGCGGTGCTAAAAAACATAAGCTAAATGTGAACGAAATGCCTTCACATAATCATGCTGGAAGTATTGGTGGTGGTGGAAGTGGAAATACTGGGAGTAATTCCCATGCACATGGTTTGCATTGGGATCATGTTAAACTGAGTATTGGTGGATCCTCAATTGCTTTAGTACGTACTGATGGAAGTAATACTTCAAGTAGTAGTGTAATGACAACTAATACTCATTATCATACTCTAGCAACACATACACATAGTATGAGTATTGGTTCAACAGGTGGAAGTGGAGAACATAATAATCTACAACCTTATGTATCTGTTTATATTTGGAGGCGTGTAGCATGAAGTTTATTGCAAATATTTTATATAAAATAAAAAAAGGAATGCCTGGAGGAGTAGCTGAACTTGATAGTAATGGGAAAGTTCTTAGTACTCAATTACCTTCTTATGTTGATGATTATGAAGAATTTGACAGTTATGACGATTTCCCTCAAACTGGGGAAGCAGACAAAGTATACTTAGATAAAAGTACTGATAAGACTTATAGATGGACTGGAACACAATACGGAGTTATCGGAAGCAACATTGCTCTTGGTGAAACTCCTCAAACAGCTTACAGAGGAGATCGTGGTAAAATAGCTTATGATCATTCACAACAAACTAGTGGAAATCCTCATAAGGTTAGTGCTTCTGATTTAGGGCTTTCAGAAGTAGCTACGACTGGAGATTTTGAGGACTTGATAAATAAGCCAACTATTTCTGGTGGTGGCAGTAATGGATTACCACCTATATATAATTTAAAAAGTGGAAAATTCTTATACAGAGCCAATGATCCCAATAAACCCGTATCTGATGTAAATGAAGACCAAACAGTTTTAATTCTTAGTGGAGAATTTGCAGATTTCAATATAGCTGTAATAACAACTTCGAGGATGGATTATAATGGAAGATATTGGGTGTGTGGTAGATGGCGTAATGTTAATTATAATCCATTGGTTGAAGTAACCAATCAAGCTCAGAAAGATATTCTAAATAAAATAATGGATTTAAACCCTACTTCTTTTAAACAAGCAGCAAGTGGGCAAAGTCTTACAGTTGAAAGAAGCGAGAATATAATGTGTGGGTATGATTGGGTTACTGGAAACCGTCCTTTTAGTATGTACAGACAGGGGTGTTTGTTAATTTTTGATGATACTATTGCAGCTACTACTTACAGTGCTAGAAGAGCTTTTATAATTGGGTTTGGCTCTCAAAATTCTTCTTCGTGGGCAGGAAATATTAGAGTTGGGATAAGAGAGAAACCAGCTAATTCAACTACTTGGGGAGCAGAAACATTATATTGAAGGTGGATTAAATGAATCATGAAAAATTTGAACTCAATTTTGATATAAACGAAGCACCAGAGAGTATCAAAAACAATATTCTGAATAAAGGCTACTTTTATGACTTAGTAGATGAGGAATATATTCGTAATACTGAAAAAGAGAATGAAATAAAGCGAATGAATGAAGTTAATGAATTAAAACAGCAAATAAAGGAACTACAATTATCTGATGATGAAAAGGATTTTGTTATCAATATTCTTATAACGGACTATGTTGGCGGTAGTATTGAAAAATCAGATAAAGACTTGCTTAAATCTTTTAAAAATAGAATGAATCAAGTTAAACAATTACAAAAAGAATTGGAGACTAAATAATGAAATTAGAAAATAATATTTAAAAATGCGGGCGTGGTTGGATTGGGATTTAAAAGCATAGCATCTACCGTTGTCGCTGGAGGTTTTGTAATATTAATTGAAGTGTTAGTAGATAATAATTTCAAATTAAATCTTGAAGAAATTACAACACTGATTTTAATCATTATTTTATTATCAATCAGCAGCGGATTGATCTATATTGCTTCCTTTAAGGAAACAAACAAGAAAAAAGACATTGAATATAAAAATATTCATGTCAACGATGAATTAGATTATGCTGATTTGATTAATATAGTGCATTTGCAGAATCAAACAATTAAAGAAAAAACTAAACAAATTAATAACTTATATGATAAGATTAAAGATAAATAAATATGGAGTTGGTCGTGAATGGTTGAAAAAACAATGAAGCAGTATGAATTAGAATTTAAAAGACTTATAAATAAATATAATATTTTATTAGATATTTTATATGCTTTAATTTTAATATTTGTTGGTTTGGGGGTCTTATTATCTTTTGATTTGAAGTTTATTCTCTTTACAATAGCTGTAATTCTAGTTGTTCTTACTTTTGTTATTAAACAGTCCAAAGAAGATAAGGAAAGACGATTTAGTGTTAGATTCTTAGCTGAAAGGGTTGTTAAAAACGATAAGGACTTAGAAAACATGGATACTACTCTTGAAAAGATTAATAAGAAGTTGAATGAATTATTAGAAAAATGTAAATGGTGAATGATATAATGAAAGAATTTATTAGAAATAATCCGAAGTTAAGTAAGCTATTCACGTCCGACGGGATAGTATTATTTGGATTGTTAGCTGGAGGAATTTTAACACAATTTGGTGAGATATTACCTGCTGTAGTTGCTTCTACATTAGGTTTTATTGTGAAAATTTATAATATTTATATTGGTTTGAATATTATAAAGGGAAGAGAAGAAATTATAGTAGAAGAAACTGGGAAAACAGTCAACGAATATTTAGAAAATGAAGAAGGTGCTTAATTATGGCTATAGATTGGACTGAAAAAGAAATATTATTACTAATAGTGAATTTAGAAGATATGTATAAAAGAGGAGTTAAATACGCTAAAGAACATCCAAAAGAAAAAGAATTTAAAGTTTATGTTAATTTTAAAACAAAAACAGATTATATTTCATGGCCTAAAGTTAAATCACTTAAAAATGATCTAGCTAAAAGAATAACAGAGTATGAAAACACAAATAAAGAAACTCCTCACAGTGTTTGGGTGAATAAGCCTAAAACCACGGCTACTATTAAGAAAGATCCTGAATGGATGAAAAACAAATACATATTACAAGTAGCTAAAAAAATAGGGTCTTGGAGAAATGGTAAAGAATTTGTTGAGAAAATTAGGGCTTATGCTAAAAAGAAAGGTGGATTATACAAATACTACTTGAATTCTAGGCTTTTAGGAACTCAAAAAGAAATCGATGGATTAACAAACGGTTCACTTGGTAACTGTGTCGATTGGTCTCAGTTTGGATATGCTATGTTTAAAATCATGGGTTTTGTTTGTAGATATGCCCAATGGGCTTGTACTAATGTTACACACTTAACAGTGGAAGTTTATAAGTTAATAACTAATAATTATGATGTTGTTGATCTTGCAGCTATTGTTGATGCTAATAGTCGTAGATATGAGATTGGGGAGCATTGGTGTAGTAATAAAAGAGTTGCTACAAATCCTAATTGGATGTTTGAAAAAGGAGCTGTTGTATAAATATAATTTTTTTGAGGTAGATCTCTCTGGGGTCTACCTCTATTTTTTTAATAGTTAGTAGTACTTTTTATCTTTTCCTTATTATTATTACTTCTCATTTGCTTGGAGTTTTATTATTATATATAAAATACATAAAAATCAATCATGAAAATAAAAAGGAGGCTTAAGCATAAAGATTTATATAATGATTAAAAACAAAATATTATTATTGTTTTTTTCATGGAATGGTGATTATATGAATGAATGTAATGAGAAAATTAAACAACTAATGCATTATATTATAGATAAATGTAACAATAAAAAAACTTTTGGAACTACAGTACTTTATAAATTAATGTATTTTTCTGATTTTAATCATTACGAAAAATATGAAACACAAATAACTGAAGAAACTTATTTAAAATATCCCCATGGACCGGTTCCTTCAAATTTAGATCATTTTTGCAATGAACTTGAAAAAGAAGGTAAAATAGAGTTACATAAAATACCTCACAATGGTAACATGACTCAACATAGAAGAATTTCGTTATCTAATCCTGATACTAGTTTGTTGTCTACTAAAGAAATTGAAACTATTGATACTGTTATTGAAGAATTAGGAGATATGACTTCTACAAAGATTGAAGAATATTCTCATAAAGATAAACCATGGAGAGTCGCACAATTTCGTGAACCCTTGGATCCTGAATTTGTTTTTTATCGGGACGATGAGTATTCCGTGAGAGAGTATGATGACTAACTATGTTTGTGAATGCTTCCCTAAATTTAATGATGAGCAGGATGATTTACTCAAAAAATGTAAGTCACTTAAAGATGATGTGGAAAGGTTTAAAATAAGCCTTATTGATAATATAGAGCGTAATAATGGAGAAATACCTGTAAAAAAGAATAGTTTAGTACATGTTAATGGAATAAAATCACCATTACCTATTTTTAAAGTTAAGAAATTTCGTTGTAAAGGTATACCTAAGGGTAATAGATCAGGGTTTAGATTAATATTTGCTTATGATAGATCCGTATCCTTAATTTATTTCATTCAAATTTATTATAAAAAGAATGATAATACGGAGATGGATAGAAAACGTGCTAAGAAAGCATGCGATTTTATTTGTGATAATTGATTTTTTTAAATCATCCTTTTTGTTGATCATTTTTTACAGCGTTAGTTTTATATTCTTTGTTTTTTTTATTATAATTTACTCTTTTGTGTCGAGTAATAGGTTATAAATACTTACTCTTTTATAGAGAGTAAACATGAATTTACCCGGACTATTTTTTATAAAATTTTAAATCATTAATTTTAAAATAAATAATATTTATCTTTGTAATATTTAAAAGAACTAAATTTTTCTTATTTTTCATTATTTTTTTTCACAGAAAACAAAACATTTATATACTAGTATCAACATAGTATAATATACAAGTAGCAATACTTGTAGGAGGTGTAAAAAATCTCAAAAGAAGACTTGAAAGAGTTCTTAACTATCCTCAAATTGGTAGTAGAGATAGTTAAGGAACTCATATAGACTTTAGGGGGAAATCCCCTAATTTCTACTTTCAAGTAATTTATATATCTTTCATAATATATAATACTTTCTTTGAGAATAAAACACTTCCATTTTTTTATTTTTGGAGGTTTTGAAAATGGAAATAAAAATAAATAATGCTATCGAATCATTAGTGAAAACAGCACAACCACATGGAAATGGGGCAAGAGTACTAGTTCCCAAAGCTTGGATAGGAAAAAGAGTACAAATAGTACTATTAGAAGAAGATTAGACTTCTAAGATAACAATCATCATTTGAAATTGAATTGTTCTAGAAAACTGGGTTCTTCCTTTAACTTCTTTTTTAAATCACTTAAAAAAACAAATTGGCTACCATGACTAGCCATAACTATATTATCGTGTATGTCATGTTCTAGTTCTTTGATTCTTTCATAAGTCATTAAATTAGGGTTGAAATGATCAAAACCTAAGTATTTTTTATTCTCATTAATGGTGTTGAATATTCTGTCTTTTTCTTTTTCAGTTGTTTTTCCTGGTTGGAAATCCCTAATAGCTTTAATGGTTTCAGTGTATATTTCTGAAATTTTCTTATCAGTCATACTCAATAGTTTTATTTTTATATTAAAATATTGTTTTTATAGAGCCTGTGAAAAATAATATTATTAATATATAAAATTTTTAATAGCTATTAAATTTAATTAGTTAAATATATTAAAATATTAGTAAATATTCTATAGTTTTGAATAATACAAAATCATGAAAAAGTATGCCAAAAAGACAAATAAATTATGCGACATAGAACTATGTTGAAATCTAACATTTTTTAAATTTCAAAAATTTTGCATCAAACCAACTATACCATACTTAATAACAGAAAAATTTCAATGTCTTATTTTATAATAAAACTTTTTTAGTGGTATACTACTAATT
>NZ_LWMW01000089.1 GCF_001639285.1 Methanobrevibacter cuticularis
ATGACCAGAAAGACCAACAACAACATTAATAGAACCAGTACGAACAGTAGTATAATTCAAACTCCAACCACCAGAACCATTAACAGCAACATTAAACTGTATACCATCAACAGTAACAGTAACACTAGATATCCCAGTATAATTAACTAAAACACCGCTAATAGTAGTATTTAGACCAATATTTACAGGATTAGGATTAACAACAACAGTTGAATTAGTACTATTCTTAGCTACAGTAAAAGTTGTAGAATTACTGAAATCAGAGAAATTGCTATGACCAGAAAGACCAACAACGACATTAATAGAACCAGTACGAACAGTAGTATAATTCAAACTCCAACCACCAGTACTATTAACACTCACTACTTGAATATTACCATCAACAATAACATTAACACTAGTTATCCCAGTATAATTAGCTAAAACACCACTAATAGTAGTATTTACACCAATATTTACAGGATTAGGACTAACAACGATAGTTGAATTAGTACTATTCTTAGCTACAGTGAAAGTTGTAGAATTACTGAAATCAGAGAAATTGCTATGACCAGAAAGACCAACAACAACATTAATAGAACCAGTACGAACAGTAGTATAATTCAAACTCCAACCACCAGAACCATTAACAGCAACATTAAACTGTATACCATCAACAGTAACAGTAACACTAGATATTCCAGTATAATTAGCTAAAACACCGCTAATAGTAGTATTTAGACCAATATTTACAGGATTAGGATTAACAACGATAGTTGAATTAGTACTATTCTTATCTACAGTGAAAGTTGTAGAATTAATAAAGCTTGTGTAATTATCATTACCATTAAAAAAAACAATTACAGTTAAAGTGCCAGTTCGAGTTGTAGTATAATTCAAACTCCAACCACCAGTACTATTAACAGTCACTAATTTAATATCTCCATCAATAATAACAGTAATCTGACTTATCCCAGTATAATTAGCTAAAACACCGCTAATAGTAGTATTTACACCGATATTTACAGGATTAGGATTAACAACGATAGTTGAATTAGTACTGCTCCTATTTACTGTGAAAGTAGTAGAGTTATTAAAAGCTGTATAATTTTCATTACCAGCAAAGCTAACGATAACCTCTAAACCAGTTCCAGTTCGGTTGGTAGTATAATTTAACTCCCAATAACCAGAACCATCAACAGCCACATTAAATAGTGTGCCATCAACAGTAACATTAACAAAACCAATACCTGTATGATTAGCTAAAACACCACTAATAGTGATATTTTCACCAAAATTCACAGAATCAGGATTAACAACGATAGTAGAATTAGTACTGTTCCTATTTACTGTGAAAGTAGTAGAGTTACTAAAAGCTGTATAATTTTCATTACCAGCAAAGCTAACGATAACCTCTAAACCAGTTCCAGTTCGGATGGTAGTATGATTTAACTCCCAGTAACCTGAAGCATCAACAGCTACATCAGTAAATAGTGTGCCATCAACAGTAACATTAACAAAACCAATACCTGTATGATTAGCTAAAACACCACTAATAGTGATATTTTCACCAATATTCACAGAATCAGGGTTCACAATAATAGTAGAATTAGTACTGTTCTTATTTACTGTGAAAGTAGTAGAGTTACTAAAAGCTGTATAATTTTCATTACCAGCAAAGTTAACGATAACTTCTAAATCAGTTCCGGTTCGGTTGGTAGTATAATTTAACTCCCAATAACCAGAACCATCAACAGCCACATTAAATAGTGTGCCATCAACAGTGACATTAATACTAGTTACTCCAGTATGATTAGCTAAAACACCACTAATAGTGATATTTTCACCAATATTCACAGAATCAGGGTTCACAATAATAGTAGAATTAGTAAAAGCTTTTGTCGCATTAAAAGGCATAGCTACATTTTCACTATCTAAAGAAGCAGCTACATACTGAGTTCCTACAGATAAAATAGTAAATACATAACTAAAATTTCCATCACGGCTAGAATTATAAGCGTTACTATTAAAAGTACCATTAATAACAAAATCAGGTAAATTTCCAACACCAGTATTAATCAAAGTATCATTCAATACTAACAGATAAAAACTAACATTATCATCAAAATGAACATCATCCAAACTACTAGAGTTAGTAATATTCAAAATATAATGATTATTAGTAATAATACCCAAAGTTTTACCAGTTATATCATTAACTCCCCACCAATTATAGTCAAAACTGCTACCACTATCAAAACCAGTAATATTCACACCAGTATTAGCTAATATACGATTATACTCAACAGTAACATTAACCAAAGAACCAGAATTTAAATCAGAGAAATCCAAACCAACACCACCAATAGCAAATATATTATTACCCTTAATAATAAAATCGCTAACATTATAAGTACCAGATGCGAAATAAAAACCACTGCCAGTAGAATTAACAGTATTATTCAAAAAATAAAAACCATTATTAGCACTAGTAACATACATCCCATAATTACCACCAGTAATGTTGTTGTTGGCAAAGGTAAATTGTGAGTTATTGTTGTATGAATCCAGAAAAACGCCCTGGGTTGTTCCTGTGATGTTGTTGTTAGTGACTGTAAATTGTGAGTTGTTGTTCGAATCTCCACGCAGAGTAAAAGCAGTGTTGGTTGCTCCTGTGATGTTGTTGTTGATGAAGGTAACTTGTGAGTTGTTGCTCATGGGTGTATCCACATTAACATTATTGCCGGCTGTTCCTGTGATGCTATTGTTGGTGAAGGTAACTTGTGAGTTGTTGTTCCTGTCTGCATACAGATAAACATTACAGGTGGTTGCTCCTGTGATGCTATTGTTAGTGAAGGTAAATTGTGAGTTGTTGCTGCCGGTTACATCCAGATAAACATTATAGTTGCCTGTTCCTGTGATGCTGTTGTTGATGAAGGTAACTTGTGAGTTGTTGTTCCTGTCTGCATACAGATAAACACCACTCCTTCCTCTCATGGTGTTGTTTTCAAAAATTAAACCAATAGAACAACCACGAGCATCAAAACGAACACCACGAGAATTAATCCCAGTATTAGCAGTTATATTGTTATTAATCAAAGAAACATCAATAACAACCCCACTATTCTGTATAGCAGAAACATAAACAGCACCACGATTAACATTATTTACTGAAGAAACAATAAGATTATCCTCAATAGTTATATTATTTAAATCCCCACCAGAACTAGCTAAATTAATACTAACACCAGAACTTGTAATATTATTACCACTAATATTTAAATTACTGGAATTTGAAGTTATAGCTGTAGTATAACCAACAATAGTTAAATTAATAATACGAACATTCGGTGCAGTGATATTAAACAAAATACCGGACCCAGAACCTGTTATTACTGGATTATTTTTACCCTGAATAGTAACATTACTACGATTCACATTAATCTGACTTAAAATACCATTGTATGAATCACTAGTAAGATTAATTTCTAACTCAGCATCAGTATCAGTATCAATAATATTCTGAAAATCCTGAGTGTTGTTAGAATTAGTAAAATCATAAGAACCAGCACTAACACTAGATATAGTAAATAAAAGCATTATAGCTAAAACCATTAAACTAAATGACATAAATCGTTTATTTTTTATAAACATTATTTTTTCATCTCCTTATACAATCAATCAGATACAAAATAAATCTATAAAATATTTAATAAAATTTATAGAAAGTTAGAAAATAGAAAATAATCACTATATATCTAAACAAGAATAATTATATTCTATGCCACATATAAACTTTATTGAAAAATAATATATATATATATATATATATCATAAACAAAGAAATAAAAAATAAAGACAAAAATATTTATTATGAAATATTATAAATCGAAAATATGAAAATTTTTTAAAATAAGTTATATGATGATTAAGCTTTGTATCAATACTATACACTCATATAATAAAATAATGTTTTAATTTTTTATTATAGAATAAAATATCTTTTAAATAAATAATTAAGATTTATGTATAATTATTTGATAAAAATGAGTTTAGATATTAGAATATTTATATAGAAATTAAAAATTGTTTTGTTGAAACAATTACAAATATCTAACTAAAAATAAATTTTGCACTATAAAAATATAAAAAATCAGAGATTTTTTTAACTTATCCAATATAAAAATGAAAATTTTTTAAAAAAATATAAAAGCTCATACAATAAGTCCAGCACCAAACTTTTGGAACAAAATTTGTCGATTATATAATAAATAA
The DNA here is from genome assembly GCF_001639285.1 of Methanobrevibacter cuticularis. Classification (GTDB taxonomy): domain Archaea; phylum Methanobacteriota; class Methanobacteria; order Methanobacteriales; family Methanobacteriaceae; genus Methanobaculum; species Methanobaculum cuticulare. The sequence goes on from NZ_LWMW01000089.1 coordinate 4,255, forward strand.
GCTGCAAAAATTAGTGGAAAAAAATTAAGTTTCTGACTATATAATAATTAGTTTTCTCCTTACAGCACTTTTTTTGTGTTGTTGATGGGAATTTTTTTATTTTTCATCTAACAATTTAGGATTCTTAGAATTTTTCTTAGTTAGTACACTTTGCCCAATTCTTTTTTCTAGATTTTTCCTAGCATCTCCAGCAACACTCCCTCCTTCATATGCAATTTGTTTACTTTCTTCAAAGCCCTTTGGATTTTCAGCTTTTGATATTTCTGTTGTAGATGCTTCCGCTAACAAATTGAGAACTAATTCTATATTGTTCATACTATCTCTAAGATTTTCTTTTTTAAGTCCTTTATAATCTTTATATTCTCTAGTTGTCATTCCAGACCAGGCTTTACTAACTTCATTTGTTAAAATAGCATATTCTATTCCTTCTTCAACGCCTGCACGGTTCCATTCTGCAGTAAGTTCTTTTCGAAATTCTATTGTTTTTAATCTTTGAGTAATCCAATCTTCAGAGTACCCTTTTTTCCGGTAATTACTTATTGCTCTTTCAATAGCTAATTGAGGATCAGTTATTTCATCCAATCTTTCTTTACCTATCTTAGCTAACCATCTTTTAAATGGTTCTGCGTTTGGTGATGGTATTGATTGAATAATTCTTAACATCTGTTCAGTATCAGCTACATCAGTTTTATAAAATTTACCATCAGAAGAAGGCATTTTCAGTTTGTCACAATTTGTGACAGACTCATTTCCTTCTTTTTTAAGTCTTTGTTTTAATGTACTCCAATAAGAGTTAGGGTTTTTACTCTCACTCAATACAGCTACTACATCGATTACTGAGAAAAACCATTCTTCTTTATTTTCATCCCATTTAGTCCTTATTTTATGATCATTGAATAATTTTATCTGATTTTCATTTGTCATTTTTTATCACTATAATTTAGTTTAATTTTTCATATTATTAATTATTTACAAAATATCATAGGTGTTATTTTGTTAACTTTTCTAATTTATCAAAATCAATATTATTAACTTTATCATTCAAATTTTCAACAATTGGAGTGAGTCTATTTATCTCATTGTTTAACATCCCATTCTCTTGTTTTTGTTCTGAACAGTTTTTTCAATGTTAAATATTATTTAGATCTTTTAATCATACTTGCATTGCCATACAAAGCAATATTATCCAAACATAAAATATACTCTTCCCCAAAGCAATATAATCTTCAAACATGTAAGAACAGTTATTAAGACATATTTTATCAATTATTTAGTATTTAAATGATTTATATGGAAATTAATTTCATGAAAATTTCTAAAAAAAGTGAATTATGAGACACTCCACTAATAAATTTTTTTAAAAAATATGAGCCATGGTCAAAAGTCTAAACCATTAAATCAAAATGGTCTTAAATTCATTTGTTTAGAAAAGAAGAAAATTTTTTTCTTGAAAAATGACTTTTGATCATGACTCATTATAAAATAAAAATAGAAAAAAATGATAAAAAATAGCTAAATTTCATTTATGATAATTTTCAACTAAATCAGAAAGTGTATTTTCAAAATCATCGGTTATCTTTGTCCAATCATTGGATTCAACATACTTTCGACCAGCAATAGCTATTTTTTCATATTCATTATTATCAAGAATGTTATGAACTGTGGTTAAAACTTCTTTAGCTTCATCAACATAGACGATTCCATTATTTTGACCAAATTCTTTAGCTATTCCAGGGAGATCTGTAGCTATTACGACTTTTTGCATGGCCAAATATTCATATAATTTAATTGGAACTATATCTCTCATTATCTTCTCATCTTTATAGGCTGGAAGTAAACAAAAATCAGCTAAGCTTAAAAATTCTGGTATCCTTGTATAAGGTTGTTTTCCTGTGAGAATTAATTGATCCTTTAAATCATACTGCTCTCTAATTTTAACAATAGGTTCATAATCATCACCATCCCCTACTATCACTATTTTTGTATTTGGGTAAAGTTCTTTATTTTTTCCAAGTTCAATAGCTAATTCACGCATACCAGAGAATGTATAAATCCAACCCATAAAGAAAAGTACAATATCATTGCCACTTATACCATATTCGTGTCTAAGACTTGTATCATCCAAATCAGGGTCAAATTCATCAAAATTTATACCAGCATCAATAACAAGAGTATTTTCTTCAGTTGACCCAAGTTCAATAGCTAATTCCTTTAATTTTTGATTTATTGTAATAATCAGATCAGAATTAGCTATTACTTTTTGAATAGCTATTTTTCCAAAAGGCTGTAATATCCTCTCAGGAATTAAATTATATATTAAATCTATTAAATAATAAACAAAAGGAATATTATTTTTTTTAGCATATTCTGAGGCAATAGCAGCATTCATAATGCCCAAACATAAAATTAAATCAGGTTGAAAATCCTCGATCTGTTTTTTAATCTCTTTTCTATGAGAAAAAGCAAGTGAAACATAACTTAGCACTGGAATTCTCACGAAACCCGGCCTTATTACTTGAATATTAGCTCTTTCATCTACTTTAGAAACATTATTATAAATTTTACTATGATATAGTAAATTTTTTGAACCATCTTTAGCCCAATCAATGGGATAATCAATTACTTTGATTTCATGACCCTTCATAGCCATTCTATCCATAAGATGATGCTGTTGATGTGGATTTCTCTCTAACCAATCTGATTCTTGAACAAGTAAAATTTTCATGACAATCCTCTAAATAAATTTTAAGATGATAATATTTTATTATGATTTAAAGCATATTAAAAAAATACTACAAAAAACCCGAAATATCTTAAAATGATATATAATAAACACTTTAAAAAATATCTTAAAATGATATAAATAAACACTTTAAAAAATATCTTAAAATGATATATAATAAACACTTTAAAAAATATCTTAAAATGATATATAATAAACACTTTAAAAAATATCTTAAAATGATATATAATAAACACTTTAAAATTCTACACTGTCTTCAATATCGTTCCAATTATCAACAAACCAATTATAAGTCTGTTTTAAACCATCATCAAAAGAAACAGAAGGTTTGTAATCCAAAATATCTTCAGCTTTTTCAATAGAAGATAAAAGTTTAGTTTTTGCATCCCAATCTCTTCTTGCCATGTAAGCTATTCCTTCTTTATTTCCAGTTAAACTATTGACTTTGTTAGCCATGTCAATAACTTTATGATCTTTACCAGAACCAAGATTTATAGCTTCACCAATGGCTTCTTGTTTTATTCCCATAGCTAGTAAACCATCGACAATGTCTCCCACAAAAGTCCAATCCCTTGTTTCACTTCCATCACCAGTGATAGGAAGTGCATGATTAGTCATAGACCAATAAAAAAAGTTTGGAATCACATTCCTATACTTTCCTGGAACCTCACCAGGTCCAAAAACATTGAAAAATCTTGCATTTACTATTGGAATATCATATAAATTATGGAAATAATTAGTATATAACTCTCCAAGAAGTTTAGTTACTTGATAAGGAGTATGAAGAGAAATTGAAACATCATGTTCCTCAAAAGGCATCTTTGAATCAAGACCATAAACACCACAACCAGAAGATGAGTAAACAAATCTTTCAACCCCAGTTAACTGAGCATACTGAAGAACCTTCAAAATACCAATACCATTTACCATTAGATCATGCTCAGGATTATCCACACTATTTTGATTAGCAAAATGAGCTGCAAGATGGAAAACATGCGATGGTTTTTCTTTAAAAACTCTTTTTAAAACACCATCATCAAGAATATCTCCTTTTATGAATTCAATATTATCAAAATCAGCAATATTCCATTCATAAGCTGAAGAAAGATTATCAAGAATTATAACTTTCTCTGCATCGAGTTCAGCTATTTTTCTTGACAAATTACTTCCAACACAACCTGCCCCACCAGTTACAAGAACCACTTTACCCTGATATTCATTAAATTGACTCATTTTAAACCTCAAAAATTCTATTGTGAATATTTTATCATAAAATTATTATGAACATTTTATCATAAAATTATTATGAACATTTTATCATAAAATTATTATGAACATTTTATCATAAAATTATTATGAACATTTTATCATAAAATTATTGTGAATATTTTATCATAAAATAAATTATCTTTAATCTTAATATTAATTTAATTATTAATAAATTTTAGTAATTGAGAATACTAAAAGAAATAAAAATATCCATAGTATCTTTAAAAAAACTATTCATACGAAACCTCAAATATTAAAAATAACCCAAATAGTATTATGACACCAATGCTGTCAAGTTAATTTTTTTTTATTTTCTGTTGAGATGGTATTTAGTGTTTTTTACTTTTGTTGTGTTTAAAATTTTCTATTACTATTTATTATTAATGTTATGCCTATATGAAGGCAAAGTAAGGACACAAAATCTACAATGTGGGACACTACTAAAGATTACAGGCTTTTATTATGACATGAAAACTATTATTATGTTTGTTAGAACTCCTCGAAGTGGAAGTTTCAGGGGACAGTGGAACAAAAAATGGGTATTGAAAGTGATTTTCAAACTTTAAATTAATCTTATCCAGATCCAGAGGATTTAGCTAACACTCCAGAAATAGGTAATCTTCAAGAAAAAAAGAGAACTTGTTGTAAGATATCTGGGAGGGGAAGATTGGGCTCATCAGTTCATGGCTCAAACTCCCAAACAAGAGAAAGAAAAAGCTGAAGAAGGTATAGCAAAAGCAAGGTTTTTCATCGATACATTTCTTGGGTTAAAGAATAGGATACTATTTGGACCAATCAATGATCTATTGTAGCTATTGATATTAAAGTAGGAGAAATAATGAGTATTATTAAACATCCAAAAAAATGATGGGCTTATGATTTCTAACGTAAACCTTGTAAAAAGAGCTATAAATGTTGTTATTAATGATTTAACTGTTAAAGAAGGTAATAATGTAGCTATAGCTATGTTACCTCCAGAAACTTTTGAAGGATTAGTTAGTGAGGGAATGTTTTTCATTGAGTGGGCATGTTTTTTTCACTTTAGCTGATGATTCTGGTGAAATTGAAGCTACTGCCTATGAGCCAACTAAAGAGTTTAGAGGAGTTGTTAAAAAACTTCTATCTGGTGATCAAGTTCAGCTATTTGGTTGAATAGGCTGTAGTGGAACTTTTAATATAGAAAAAATTAGAATAATTGCTCTCAATAAAAAACACCATTTTGAAAATCCTATTTGTATTTGTGGAAAAAGAATGACTTCTGCTGGAAAAAAACAAAGGATTTAAATGTAAAAAATGTGATAATAAAACCGTTAGTAGTGAAAAAGTAGCTATTGAAGAGGGAAGGAATTTAGTTGAAGGCAAATTCTATGAAACTCCTGTGGTTGCTTGTAGACACCTAGCTAAGGCACTTTGTAGAGTGAATTTTTGATTTAATTTAAAGTTTTATATAATTAATAATAATTAATAATATTTAGGTTGGTTTATATGGATAAAGATGATTATCGTTCTCAAATAGAAGATAAAGTAATAGTTGACTGTTATGATGATGAAGAAATTTCTAATGCTTGGGATTGTTATATGACAGAGCGGTTGTGTGGTTCATTTCCTGCAAAAATAGTCTGCAAAAATCCGAAAATTCCAGTTGATGAAGTGGTAACTGTAAAAGATAATTTGCACCAATTTGATGAAATTGGAACTATCTTCTGGAAAAAATCTGATGCTTATACCATAGATTATCTTGAAGTTCAATGGAATAATGAAGAGTTTGATATTGATATAAATGACTTAGAGGCATTGGATAAAAACAATGATACTCTTGAAGCTATCAAATACTGGAATTATTGGATTACAGAGTTTTAAAGTATTGGATTTTAAATAATAAATGATTGATTTTAAAATATTAAAGTATTTTTGAAGTATTTTTGAGGAACTTTTGAGGAATTTAATGAAAATTAAAGATTTATTAAATAAAGTAGGTGGAGAAATATTCTCTAGAGGAGAAGACTATTATGAAAATGATTACATTTCTTTTTTAACATATAATCCTCAAAAACGTAGCTATTATGGTGAAGTGGAAGGAAGTGGATTTGAAGATTATCAAGTAAGAATTGATCTTGATGAAGAGAATAATGTTGATTTTTACGATTGTAACTGTCCATATGATTGGAGTGACACATGTAAGCATTTAATAGCTATTTTTTTAGCTATTAAAGATGGAAATTATATAGAATCTAATGAAAAAGATATAGAATCAGTTAAAAATATTGAAAAAATGGAAGATGATAAAGAAGATATATTAGATCTTGTAAATAATGCTTCAAAAGAAGATTTAATAGAATTTATTACAGAAAAAGGATTTAAATATGATGATTTTATAACTGATTTATATAGATTCCTCAAAAAACCAGAGGTCACTGAAGAAATTAAATTTTTAGTTGGGGATGTTAAAAGTATTATCAGTGATGCTAGCTATTTTAAATTTGATGATCATCCATATTACTATCAAGATGAAACATCTAAATATACAGATGATTTAGAAAAAATCCTTTCTCAAGCAGAAGAGTCTTTAAACAAAGAGAGATATATGGTTCCTTTCCATGTTTCAATAGAGATTATTAAGGGGGTTAATAGTTTATATGAATTCTCATTTGAGGGTTATTCAATAGATGGTTTAGATTATGATTCTTTTGAGATATTAAAAGAATCTTGTGATTTAATTGAAACTTATGGAACGATGGAAGAAAAAGAAAATGCTTTTAAACTTCTAATTAAAAACTCAGAAAAAGAGTTTATTTCAACTGAATATAATTATAATTTTATTTATGAAACTTTGAAATTTCTAAATAAATCAAATAAAAATGAAATATACGGTGTAATAGACAATATTGGTGATAGTGAATATTATTACTCCAAAAACATGATTTTAAAATCAAAGATTATCGAAATTATTGATGGTAAAGAAGAATCTGAAAAGTTTAAAATGAATAATACCCAAATCGATGAATTTGCTATGGACTTAATAGAAAATGCAATTAATAATAATGATTTCGACTTTGCTGAAAAGTTAGCTTTAGAAAAAGTGAATGAAAATGAGGGATTGCCGAATCAGGTAAAATGGGAAAAAATTTTACATAATATTTATAGATCATTTAAAATTATTAATAAACAAATAAAAATAGCTAATAATCTTCTTAAGAAAGGAAATTCAAAGTATTATTATATTTTAAAGGAATTGTATAAAAATTGTGGTTTATTAGAAGAAAAACAAGAGGAACTGATTACAAATCTTATTGAAAACTCTAGTTTTGATTGCTATGGTCCAATTTTAAAAGAAGAAAAACAATGGGATTTATTATGGCAAGGAGTCAAAGACCATCCTGATACTATTTTTCAATATGGTCCAGAATTATTAAAAATATATGATGAAGAGGTTTATAAATTTTATTACCATCATCTGATTACTCAAGGAGAAATTGCAAATCATAGAAAAGCATATAAATTATTCGTCAAAGACTTAAGAAAGTTATATGATGTAGGGGGAGATAAATATGCAGATAAAGTTTTTGATTACTTTAGAGAGAATTATAAAATAAGAAGGGCTATGCAAGAAGAATTAAATGTTTTAAATTCAAAAAGAAATAGAAATTAGATTATAAGAGCATTTTTTGGGATGTTCTATACACATTTTTTTACTCACAATAGTTTCAATCTTTAAATATTTGGCAGTTTTTACTATATTTTTTGTTGGAATATGTATTCTTAAGTAGAATATGTATTCTTATTTTGAATATGTGTTATATGTATTCTTTGTTGGAATAGCTATTCTTAAGTAGAATATGTATTCTTATTTTGAATATATGTTATATGTATTCTTTGTTGGAATAGCTATTCTTACGTAGAATATGTATTCTTATTTTGAATATGTATTATATGCATTCTTTGTTGGAATAGCTATTCTCGAAGTGACTGTCAATTTGTTAGTTGATGCAATTTTTAAAATTGAATTTTAAGCTTGAATTTACAAATACTTGATTTTTAGAAAAGAAATTTTTCTTAGCAACTAACATTTTGACAGTCTCTAATTTCTTTTTAGGATCTGTTATTGCTCTAGATACATCTTCTACAACTTGGATATTATTATCCCTACACCAGTTACATATTTCTCTCATAGGTTGTTCTGCAGTATATCCAGCAAAAATAGTTAAAAATATAGAAGGAATCTCATTTTCAATGGACGGATTTAAATTTAAAAATTCTTCTAACTTTTTCCTATCTATTAATCCTAAGTTAGTTTTTATAGTAAATACTTCTTTATTTAAAAATTTAGCTATTTGTTTAAAACCATGCCAAGCTCCTTTGATCAGGAATTATTATTGGGCCTTCTGTAGCATTCATAGCTACCATTATAGCTGCATTTCCACTGTTTACAATTTCACAATAATCATGGTTTATTTTTGAGAGAATTTTAGTCTTTATATCTCTTTTTTCATCATTATTTCTATTTTGAGAAATCATTGGAGATTTAGCTACTTTTATCATCCTGTTTTTTGTTTCCTGTGAGGATTCTCGGTATAATAATTTCATATTTTAGTCAAAATTTATTATATAATTTTCATTGAATTGTTTTGAAAGATTATTATTATGATCTAATACTATAATTTTTCAATAGTGTCTTTAGATAATCCTGTAGCTTTAGCAATATCTTCGATAGAAATTCCTATTTTTTTAAAGTTAGTAGCTACCTCTATTATTCCTTCTTTTTTTCCTTTTTCCATTCCTTCTTCAATTTGATTTTCTATTTTCATTCTTTCCATTTCTATTAAATGATATACTCTTAGTGCTTCTCTATCTTGTACAGCTTCTTCAATTTTTTCTATGGCTGCTTTTAATCCTTCATCCATTTTTACCAACTCTTTTCTTTTGTTGTGTGTTGTTTCATTATCAATGAAAGTTAAGTATAAATGTTCTTTGTTTGTTAGGTCTTTTTTAATTTCTCTGAACTTTTTTAATTCAATTATGTGTATTTCTAATTTGAATGTGAATTTGTCATTGATTTTATCTTTTTCATTGATTAATCTATATACATTATGATAATATGGGGATTTGTTCATATTAAAGTTTACTATTGCTATCACTATGATTTTTTTAATTTTATTATAGTTTTCTCCTTTGTTTAAAGAATCTATCATTAATCTGCATAAATAGTAAATTAGTCTGTTTTTGAAATCTTTTGTATTTTGTAATTGTAGCTCTATGTTTATTATAGTATTATTTCCATCTTCTGCTATGAAATCGAGTATGCATGTTTTATTTCCTATAATTTCTGGGGCTATTTTTTGGTTTTTAATCTTAAAATCATCTTTGATAATTATTCCTAATGCTTCAAGAAATGTTCTTTGCTGTTTTTCATTACCTTTCTCACAGAGATATTTGAAAAATATAAAATCATTTAAGGAATTATAATTATCTAAAGATAATTTATTTTTTATTTCTCTTAATTTCTTATTTTTCATTGATTATAGGTATTATATTAAGTTATATTTAAAATTTAGCTAGTTTAAAAGATAAATTTTACACTTTGGTCTTTTTATGTCTTGTTTAGCTAAATTTAACAATGAAAAATTAAAGGACATGTTTTCAGAAAAAAATGGAGTTATGTTAAAAGATAGTATAATATCATATATTCTACATAAAGTTATTAATTCTTTCTTCAAAGACTTTTTCTGCTTCTTCTTCTCTTCCAAGATCATTCAGAACATCATACTTTAAATCCAAGGCAACATCATAATATCGTGGGTCATGTTCTTCTAATGATTGGTTAAGATAATCTAATATTTCATTTAGATCTTTATTTTTTAAGTACATGAAGTTGGCTCGACTAAAAAGAGCATAACCAAATCCAGGCTTATTTTTTAAAGCTTCATCAACTAAACTAATAGCTTTATCATAATCTCCTTTTTTTAGATAATATCCTCCTTTATCTACTAAAGCCCAATTAGGACGAATATTATTTTTAATCCTGTATTCAGTTATTTCTTTAAATTCATCATCTCTTTCTAAAACCATTAAACAAAATGTTTTCTTGGAGTTAGCATTTTCATGATTAGGGAAATCTTTTAATATTTCATCACAAGCATCAATAGCTTCTTTATACATTTCTAATTTTGAAAATAAATTGGCCTTTACAAAATAAATATCTTCCCAACATGGACTATTCTTATCAAGATAGTTGATGAAATCAATAGAATTATCAAACTCTATATTCTCAAGCAAAATACTTGCCAAATAATCATAAAAATCTGAATCTAATTTGTATGTTTCTTTAGAAAGTTCATTAGCTTTATCATATTCTTTCATTTCTATTAAATACTCTAGTAGAACACCAATGTATTTAGTTGTAGATAAATTATTTAAAATATCTTTAAAAATATTAAAAGCTTTTATTTCTTTTTTCAATTCTATAAATGCTATAAATTTGTAAATATATGGTTCAGATTGGTTGGAATTTGATTTGATTATTTCATCAGCTAATTTTATAACTCTTTTAAAATTGCCATTTTTCATTTGCTTTTCCATTTTTTTTAAAAGTTTATCCTTGTTTCTTTTTGACATATTAATCAATAAATTGTTTATTCTTAATAGAAATTCTTATATTTATTTTTTATTTTTATTATTTATATTTTTATTATTTATATTTTTATTATTTATATTTTTATTTTATTTTGGCACAGTCAAGTAGGTTACTGATTTTGGTATTTATTTTCTATGGGCTTATTTTAGGTTGAGTGCGATTTATATATGATAATTATTTGTTAATAGTTCATTAGTCCATTTATTCATTGATTCTTCAAATTTTTCATCTGATTTTTTCTTTCTATATTCATATTTAAGGTATATTCTAAAAGTCACATTATCAGCAACAACATCTAAAATTTACTGACATTTATCAATAGCAGATGCACAATAAATATTATTCTGAATAAACATAATTAAACATATATATTTACTAATATATAAATATTTTCAACTTTAAACAGTTACTAGAAAATATTAACCTCATAAAACAATAAAATAAAGATATATAAAAACCTATTCCCCATTTAAACTATTTAAAAAAGATTTAATAACGACGAATAATCAATAAAAACTATTAATAATAAAGTAATACTATAAAAGTATTACTATAAAATCAATGAAAAATAAAGAAATATAACAAGATATCTCAAAAATTCAAGCCTAAAAAAAGATTATCATAAATAATACTAATAAAGTAATACCAAAAAATTTTCAAATCAGTGACCTACTTGACTATGCCAAAATAATCTACAATTAGAAGAAAATTAATTTTTCATTTTTACTCTATTAGTCGAGTAATTATATAAAAAAAGTTACTCTAAAAATAGAGTAAGTATATAAAAGGTTATTCTAAAAGTAGAACAACTATATATAAAAAATAGAGCATATTTAGGAGTATTAGCTGAACATTTAATTGCTTCTTACTTTTTCAGAATGAAAAAACAATTAGAATACCAACTGGTATTTTTTTATCCTCCAGAAAAAGAAAGTGTTGATTTCCTCTTAAGCAAAATTGATGGAGAGATAGTTCCAGTAGAAGTAGGAATTGGAAATAAAGGTAAAAGACAAGTGAATAATGCAATGAATAAATATAATTCAGAGTATAGAATCGCTATTTCAGACAAAACAACCCTGATTAAAAAAGAAAAGGATATTATTTATATCCCCCTAACAACATTTTCGTTTATTTAAGCTCATTATTTATCAAAATGTCCACATTAATATATACAGCATACTAATACCATTTTAATAACAAATAAGATCGTTACTTTATATATCTAATTTATTATTTTGATTAATACTGACTGTTTAGTATTTTCATTCATTGCATTTTGAAATTGTGCATCATCCCATTACAATATCTTGCCCCGTTAGATTCATGTAAGATCCTATAAATGGATTATAACCAAAATGATTAGTCTTTATCTTTTTCCCATTATTAGTAACTTCTCCACTTCCTTTATACAGTGCATGATTCCATCCATCCATAAAACCATTATCATAGCCAATATTTGCACCATGATTATAACCTGTAAAGTAGCCAGTTGAATTTCCATGCGAATATCCTTCAGTATATCCAATAGCAGTACCAATAAAGAAAAATCCTACTATTAAAAACAAAATAGCAATTATTAATATTATAAGTCCATGTTTTCTCGCTCTTTTATCGTCTCTTGTTATTAGATGTGCTCCAACTATAAATCCAAGTATTCCTCCTAAAAATGACAAAAGATATCCTAAAATTATTTCATTTTTGTAATTTTTGTCCTCTTTATTACTATTTTCCATTTCTTTTTCTCTATCATCCCCCATAATTTCTTTATCGGTTACTTTATTACTATTTTCTATTTCTTTTTTTACTTCATCTTCCATAATTTCACATCTTTTATTAAACTCTTTTAAATGAACCATATAATTCATTAGGACTTATATAAGAATCTTTATTCAAATCTTCGAGATCAAAAACCTTTTGAACCATGTTTAAATCATATTTAACCGTTTTTTGTTGAAGAGAAGACGAGAAAGAATCCATACTATCAAACCAACCTGTGTACTCATTAAAATCTATTTTTCCATCTTCATTTTCATCGAATGCATTAAATGTTGTAACTACCAAACCATAATCTTTGTCTAATGATTTACTTAATCCAAGATTATATGGATCTTCAATTGTTTTTATAGAATATGACACACCTATAACAACAAGCAAAATAGAAATAATTATAATTTTATTTAATTTTCTCATTACAAATCCTCCTAATAACTTTAAGAAATTATTAAAGACATCCCCATTTTTAAGAAATTTTTTTAAATTGACCATATTTGTTTTGCACTATAATCCATAAAATATTAATACATTATTTTAATGGATTCTAATACATTTTTATAATCTTCAGCATTTGTACTTTTAAGTGATATTTCCATAGTGAATTTTTCATTATTTGATAAGAATCTAACAACCATAACATCCCCATAAAGCCCCTCTTTATATTTGCTATCCATTGAATATACCATTAATCCTCCAGGCACACTATCAAGTTCATATGGAAAAGTATATGTATTTTTATCATATTTTTCATATTCACCAAAACCACTAGGATACACATTAATAGAAACATATTCCCTATTATCTACACCGTTGATGTTAAAATGAGCCTCATTCACTTCAGATTGATTCAAACTAAGATGCGATGGGATTGAAAAAGTTATCCCTCCAACTACAACATTTTGTGTGATAATGTTTCCTGTATTGATATTTATATTATTTATTTGTTTAATTTGTCCATCTATTGCAAATAATAATCCAACTAATATTATGATACAGGCAATAACTACTACAACTACTATCTTACTATTTTTATCCATATTTTCAACACCCCAACTTAAAATATCAATGACTCCAACTATTAATAAAATAAAGAAAAGTTAAAAATTAGGAAGAATGACTCATTTCTCCCCTAAATAGTTTCCAGATAAGCTTAAATTTTGTAATCTATCTTTAACTTCTGGATTTTGTTTTAAAAAAGTACCTATATTCTCAATAGCAACATCAACCTTTAAATTTTTTTGATCTTGAAGAATCTTATTTTCTTGTTCTGAAAATTCATCTTGATCTATTGTTGCTATATAGAAATTTCTAGTAAGTTCATATCTTTTAAGTTCTAATTTGTGCCAATCTAGAGATAATTTTTGTTTTTTTAATATTAAATCAATGTATTTTTGGTCAGTTGCATTAGAATATTTTATATTTTCTAAATAATCTATTTCTTTGCCTAATGATTTAATTATGTCTAGTGTAATTCCATAACCTTCGTCTGCTTCACCATAATCTCCAGGTTTAAATTGTATATCAGTGTAGGGATTTGAACTGCCGCTGAAATTTATCATTATTTCATTTGTATCCTCATATAAACCATAAGCACTTATCAAGTCAGAATCAGAATTAGAGCTTCCAACATTTCCAGTGCTTGTTAAACTTATCGAAAGGAAATATATTATAAAAATTAGAATTACTACTATAACCCCAATTTTGAGTTTACTCACTCTACTATCCATAGTCTCTTTATCTATTTTATAAAATAACTTATCTTTGATGTCCATTTAAACGCTCCAAACAAACAAATTTTATTAATAAATACTTTTTATCTGTTAGAAATTTGTAGTAATACTATTAAATTGAAAATTATTACAAGTAAATGTTCCATATAACATAATTATTAGTTATAATAACCCATATATAAAACTTTGTATAAGTTCAGTATTAGTTCAGTGTAACTAATGTGGATTGAGTTATAAATTTTAGAAAAGTTCTTATTTAGTATGAAAGAAAAATTAGAAAAAGAGCTAATAGATGGAATATCACTAGTTGAGATGTCATCTTATCGAGAAAAAGTACTGCTCGATTTAAAAGAAAAAATCAAAACACCTTCTAGAATAGCTAAATCAACTGATATAAGAACAAACCATGTGAGTAACGCACTCAAAGAATTAAAAGAGCACAAATTAGTTGATTGTCTAAATCCCGAGAAAAGGCAAGGAAGAATCTATAAAATTACAAAACTTGGAGAAGAAGTTTTAAAATATATATAATAATAAAATATTCAATTTGTAATATGTTTAATTTGTAATTTTAATTTGTAATTTGAAAAAATAGGGCACAGTCAAGTAGGTTACTGATTTTGGTATTTATTTTCTATGGGCTTATTTTAGGTTGAATACGATTTATATATGATAATTATTTGTTAATAGTTTATTAGTCCATTCATTTATTGATTCTTCAAATTTTTCATCTGATTTTTTCTTTCTATATTCATATTTAAGGTATATTCTTTTTTCTGATCCTTTCATAATGTGCATTCTTCTCTTTACATGTTTTAGGAAGAGTTATTTGGAAATTGAGTTCGGGGGAGTTTGAAGTTTTTGGAACACCATCAACCTTTAAATACCAAAAGAAATCATTAAAATTAGGTATTATAAATTTATTCATCAATTGCTGAATACAAGGATGTAAAAGTTCTAAATTATCCACCATATCTTTAAGTATTAAATCAATTTCTTCTAAATCCTCATTTAAAATCATGTCTATGATTTTCTGCTTCTGCTCTTTAATAAGTTTTCTATCCTTTCTGTTTATTTTACCTCCTTTCTTTTTGTAACTAGCTATTATGTTTTTAATGTTCGTGTTTATAGTTTTAGGTGCGTGTTTTAAACATAATTGTCTTTTAAACCCATATTTTTCTAGTGATTCTTTATATTTAAGGTTTAAATCCACGGCAATGTATTTTTCTTCTGGTAAATATGGAGCAATTGTTTTAAAGTATTCATCCAAGTTAGCTGCGGTTTCTTTGGAGTACATTTTTATCAAAAACCACATTTTCATTAGATGCGTCATTCATGCAAAAGTAGAATGAATTCCATCCTCCATGTGCTTTACACCATAAACTATCAAATATGTACTTGCCAGATGATTTTGAAGGTATAGTATTAGGATTTTCAATCTTAAAGATTATATTTTCAATTGTTTGGTGAGAAACACTCACATTATCGTTTTTGTTTAAAAAGTCTGCAGTGACTCTTAATGGTGCATGGACAGGAGCATTATGATCTTTAACAGTTTCTATGAATTCATGAGAGTAAATAGAGTTTTTAGGAACTATATCCTCAATATTAGCTTCAAAAAACTGAGATTTTCCATTTTCATGTTTATCTTTACATACATAAGTCTGTATCTTAAAATACTCTTTCCCTGTGCTGAAAATGATTAAACGCTCACGACTACCATTTTTATCAACATTCATGCTTCCACAAACTGGACAAATCCTTATTTTATCTTTTAAACATTTGAAATTCTTCTTAAACTTTAATTTAATATTGCCTACAATCTTTAAAGAATTTTCCACCCATTTACAAAATTTATCTGACATAAAAGTCACATTATCAGCAACAACATCTAAAATTTACTGACATTTATCAATAGCAGATGCACAATAAATATTATTCTGAATAAACATAATTAAACATATATATTTACTAATATATAAATATTTTCAACTTTAAACAGCTATTAAAAAACATTAACCTCATAAAACAATAAAATAAAGATATAAAAAAACCTATTCCCCATTTAAACTATTTAAAAAAAATTTAATAACAACGAATAATCAATGAAAACTATTAATAATAAAGTAATACTATAAAAGTATTACTACAAAATCAATGAAAAATAAAGGAATATAACAAAATATCTCAAAAATTCAAGCCTAAAAAAAGATTATCATAAGTAATACTAATAAATTAATACCAAAAAATTTTCAAATCAGTGACCTACTTGACTATGCCAAAATAAATCAAAAATAGGGTAGAAGAATGATACTAATTGTTTATATAAAAAATAAGTTAATCTTCATCTACAAATAGCTTTTTTCTGTCATTTGGTATATTGGCTATAAATTTTTCAGCTTCTTCATTGGTAACTGCTTTTCTATCCCCATTTTCATCTTCTATGACTACTCCACTTTTTATAAGAGATTTATATCTGTTCTTTCGTGTTTTTTTGTCTGGGTGACAGATGAATTGGCAGTTTGAACAAGAGTATTCCATTTGATAACCTGGAGCTAATGGATGATAGAAAACTCCTGCATTACGTTTTCTTTCTAGGTATGCTGGTTTATATTTTAGAATTGATGGAACAATATTTTCATCATCACCAGGTATTTTAAATCTAGCAGAAGACCAAGTAGACCATTTTTTAGAAGGATGTAATCCACAATATCCTGCACAAACTAAAACACACCTTTTTTTCTCATTGTACTTTCGTGTTTCATATTCCTCACCACCAATATCTAATTTAATATTTTCTTTATTTAGATATTTAGACATACAAACAGCAGTACATAGATTACATTTATCACAATAATTCTCTTCTGCAGGTAATTGTTTACTAGGTATCAAATCAGCATTGGTGACAACAGTTGCTAAAGCAATAGCTGAACCTTCATTTTTAGTTAATAATAATCCAGAATGACCCAAAAATCCAACTCCTGACATAACACCTAAAAATATGTGAGAAAGAGGAGGTTTTCTCTCATCAAGTCCATTGGGAGCATCTTTTCTATAAGCATAGTTTGGTGCAGTAGCAACGGCATCATAATCTAATTGATCTAATAAACTAGCTATTTCTAAGCCAATACCTCCTGCAAATGTAGTTGTTCTGATTTTATTTAAATTAAGATCTTGATTTTCTTTACTAAGATATGGTTCTATTAATCTTTGATCAAAAGGAACAGCGAATACAATAGCTGATTTAGCAGTATCTAATACATAGCTTAGATCAACAGTATCCGGACCATTTTTTGCCATTTCTTGACTCACAATCCCTACTTCACATGCCCCTAAATCTAAAGCCATGCTTTTTACTAGTTCTGTAATCTCTTTATCCATATACTTTCTCCAAAATTTTAAATAAACTTAATTTAAATTAGAAAGCTTATAAAAATCCATATTAATTAAGATATTATGTTTATTATAATTATAGTTAGTATATTATATTTACTATAAATATATATTTTATGGTCATTATAATGTAGTTAGTAATATAAGTAGACTACTGAAAATTTGAAACACACAATATAATAATAACAGTTAAAAAAATTCCACAATATGCTATAATAAAAATTAGCAAGACGAAAATAAGATTAATTAGCTTAAAAATGATAAAAATAAACAAAAACTAAGAAAATAACAACTAAAAAGAAATAAAAATGATAAAAATAAACAAAAACTAAGAAAATAACAACTAAAAAGAAATAAAAATGATAAAAATAAACAAAAACTAATAGCTAGCTATTTTCTTGCTTTCCCAACTTTACGAGCTATTACTAATTCTCCAACAGCTATTAAACCAGTGAAAAATCTTTCAAGACCACCAGTAGCCCAAATAGCTTCACCAAAAGTTGAATTCTTAATATTTCGCTCGTAATCCTCTGGTTTGATTCTTTTGCCTGTGGTTCTCCTACTAATTATAGCTGAAGCTTCCATTAGCTCATCCCAACTAACACCTTTAAGTTGTTCTTCCATAGCCTCATAAATTTTAGAAACTTTTACTTCATAAAGAGATGATAAAGTATCTACAATATCAAAAGAACGTATAACTCCTGTTACAACATCATTTTCATTTAATACAGGAATGCTGATTAATTTATGTTTTGAAGTTTCTATAACTGATAATCTAGAAGGATCATTTTCATGGAGATATCGAATTTCCTCTTTTGGGTGCATGATTTCAGAAACTATTTTTTTTCCCTCTCTTAATCCTTTAGTAACATCTAATGAAGTAATCCATCCTACGAGTCTCATCTCTTCATTTACAACTGGTGTTGTGAATCTCCTAGAATTTTCCATTTTTATAGACGCATCAGCGACAGTATTCTCAGGATATACATAGATGAAATTCTTATCCATCATTTCTTTTGCTTTCATTAAAATACCTCTATTTATCACAAATATTATTAATTAATCATCTTAAATATAGAACTATTTAAATTCTTAAAACTGCATTTATTATAGAAAGAAGATTATTATTATATTCTTAATTTATATTATATATTTATTAGATATAACTATTGTTATTCTTATTGATGATTAGCTATTATTAATTTATTATAATTACTATTGTTCTTATAATTAATATTATTGAGATTATAACTAATTATTGTTAATTTTAGAATTCATTATTTTTCTTTTAGGTCCATGTTTTCAATCCTTATTTTCATCAAAATCCTTAACCTCATCAAAATCTTTAGTTTCATCAAGATTCTCAGTCTCATCAAAATCTTTAGTTTCATCAAGATTCTCAGTCTCATCTAAGCCATTATTTAAATTCTTTAAACTTAGAGCATTGACTGGACATTTTGTAGAGCAAACATTACATCTAATACATTTTTCATTATCTAGGACTACTTTGTCATCTTCCAGCTTGATAGCTTCTACAGGACAGGATTCTTCACATAGGAAACATTGAACACAGGTATCTTGATCAATACATAATTTTTTAGTTTCAATTATAGGACCTAAAGTTCTTTTAAGCTCTATTCCTCCTTTTGAACAAAGATTAGCACAAGATCCGCAACCAATACAAAGGTTTTTATCTATATAAGGATATTTTCTATCTTCTAGATCTGGATAACTTTTTTCATTGGCAGCTTCGATTACTGATTTATCTTTTAAAGAAATAGCATTAGTAGGGCAGAATCTAATACAACTTCTGCAATCTCCACATAATTCCATATTAATTGATATATCTTCCATTCTCAGAACACGATGAGGAACATTAATTTCTTTTAAAACAAATTCTGCATCATCCTTTTCTCCATTGATCTTTGATTTTGTCTCCAATGCATAGATACATGAAACAGGACAAGTTTGAGCACAAATTTCACATTTAACACAATTTTCTTTAATTCTTGATCTTTTTACAACGTTTGAAGAAGAGATTGCATCAACTGGACACTCTTCAACACAAAGATCACATCTAACACATCGAGGAGAAATGGTTATAAATTTGTCATCTACCTCATAATCTCCAATATCAACTTGAAAATCATCGATATCATCATCCAAATCTACTGATTTCAACACAACTTCCCTTTGTAGATCTTTCATCGGTTTTTTAAATTTTATTTCCATGAAATACTCCCAATATTTTAATTAGTTCTAAATCTAAAAATATTACAACTTTACAATAATCATAAATCTAAATATTACAACTTTACAATAATCATAAATCTAAATATTACAACTTTACAATAATCATAAATCTAAATATTACAACTTTACAATAATCATAAATCTAAATATTACAACTTTATAAAATAATTATGAATCTAAATATTATGAGTTATAATAATTTTAATAATTAATAGTATATAATATCATATTAATTATATCTTACTATTTACTCTTAGAGACTGTAGTAATATTCTATTATTAATGAAATATCACATCTGTTTTACAAATATCTCCTTGTTTACTATTAAAGTGCCTAAATATCAGAATCAATTGTTTTTTCAAATTCAAGTAATTTGTTTTCATTAGGCATGCCTGTTATTCCAATGTTTTCAACAGATTTAGAAGCCACCCAATTTCCAATCAAACAAGACTTTTCAAGAGAATATCCTTTGAGATAAGAATATAAAAATCCACTATTGAATGAATCCCCTGCAGCTGTTGTATCGATAGTATCTACTTCAAATATAGGAACTTTGACTTCTTGATTTTTATCATTAATCCCATAAACCCCTTTAGTTCCTCTTTTAACTACAACAATGTCAATTCCATCTTCTAAAACATATTTAGCTAAATCTCTGAAAGTTAAGTCTTCATGGATTAGATTATATTTATTAGAATAATGTTCTTTAAATAATATAAAAAGCTCTTTTTCATTGATTAAAAGAATATTTGTTCTGTTTAATATTTTTTCAATAGCTTTAAATCCTTTTTTAGCATATAACATACCAGGATCAAAACTTAAAATCATAGAAGCAGGTAAGATATCTAACAATTCGATTTGAGTATTAAAAGAATCACCAACAAAAGAAGAATAATGAATTATTTTAGCCATATCTATTTGTTCAATATTAAGTTCATTCATAGAAATTTCATCATTAACTCCAGAATCAATATAAAGGGCACGATCTCCATTTTCATCAACAAATCCTAATACATTTCCAGAATGGCCTTTTTCAGCTTCAATCAAATTATTAACAAAAACACCTTCAGAAATAAGATTCATTTCTAGTATTTCTCCTTCTTCATCATCAGCTATTTTTCCAATATATGAAGTAGAAACACCTAACCGAGAAAGTCCAATAATAGTATTAGCTGCAGAACCACCACAATTTAAATCAAATTCTTTAATGTAGCTTTCTTCATCTTCTCGAGCAATATCATTTACATAATATAATTTATCAAGATTAAGAGCCCCAAAACCAATAATATCAACATCAATCTTATTATCTAAAATACTCATGTTTTCACCTAAATTGAATACTTCTACAAGAGATTATTCTTTTTATAATAATACATAAAATGCAATTATTTTGATTAAAGTTATACTGATTAAAATTATTTTATTAAAGTTATACTTAATTCTAGTTATTTTAAATTTAAAGATTTTAAAGCTATTAAAATTATTTTATTAAAGTTATACTTAATTCTAGTTATTTTAAATTTAAAGATTTTAAAGCTATTAAAATTATTTTATTAAAGTTATACTGATTAAAATTATATTAATTAAGATTATATTGATTAAAATTATGATTTTAAGAAGTTAAAACACTCAAATAATTTTTATGTTTATTAAAATCCATAACAAATCTCTATGATCCATATAACTCCCATATCATTCAGAATAAGCTTGAGATGATTTAGAACAAATCCAATAAATTAATGTTATATTCTCCAAGTTCTCCATTGAAATTTCCTGCAGATATTTTTACAACGCCATCAATATTCAAAATTGATTCAATAGCTATTTTTGTGGCTTCTTTTACAACACCCATATTAATTCCATTTATAACTATTTCTGGAATATACTTAACATTATTAGGGACTTTTGAAATATATTCTAAATTTTTTTTAAGGGATGGGCAGTATGGATGATTTGTAGTTGGGCCAATCCAAGGATAATTCGTTTCAACCTTAGATGCAGCAGAACAGATTCCAAAAGGAGCTATTATTCCGCTTAATTTATATAGTTCATCGATAATTATCTTTCCTGCTTTGAGAACTGATTCTTTAGTTTCACACATATACCAAAAATTAGCCCCCATTATTCCTTCACCATAACCTAATTCAGATTCTATCTGAAAATCAGGAACAGCTATTGGAATATTTATCATTTCACGACCATATTTATTTTCAATCCATTCATAACCATCCCCACAATGACCAACTTGTTTCATCATCCCTATTGTACCTTTAGGTTCTGTGGTATAATTGAAAACTCTTGTAAATGGTTTTACTAGAATATCTTGGCGAATTCTATATGATAATTCAAGTTCAAATTTCTCTAAATCATCTGATCCAAACCAATATTGAACGATAGCTCCATCTCTCCCATCAGGAGTTTCATCAGGAGAAACAAATCTCTCAACACCACCCTCAATTCTTCCAATAACAGCACCAGGAGTAGATGTTGAGTCAAATGCAGCTTGCTTCAAAGTATCTTTATCATCAGCAGTTATTAAAGCCCTTATATATTTTCCAGAAAAGCATTCAAAGAATGTATCCTCAATTAAATTTTTATTATCCATTCCTACACCAAAAATTGTTGTTAACATTATAAATATTAAAAAATATCCTTATTAAATCATCTTTACCTATTTAATAGAAACATTAAAAATCTTAATTTTTACTTAATTATTAAATTCTACTTAACTTAATTAATTATTAAAATTCTAATTAATTATTAAAATCTACTTAACCTAATTAAATATTAAAATTCTAATTAATTATTAAAATCTACTTAACCTAATTAATTATTAAAATTCAAATTAATATTAAAATTCTAATTAATTATTAAAGTCTACTTAAGTTAATTAATTATTATATTTTTAATTATTAATATTTTCTTATAATTCATTGTAAATAAAATAAAACACAAGGGAGATACTATATTTATTTGCCTAAAGAGCCTATAGCATTACCTCTAATTTCTTTTCTCATAATAATACTCTTTTTAATGAGTTCATCTAGGTTATCTTCTCTTATTACTTCAATAATAGGGAATTTTCCTTTAAATGTTTCATTGAATTCATCTATCATATCATGCCCAAATTTAAAAGTCTCAAGTGCATTTTGAGGATTTTTAGAGTAGGATCTAATAAATTCAAATACATATTCTTTATTAAATTTAGAATGAAGTTCTAGTAAAAGTGAAGTTGGTAGTGTGTTATTGGTGATAATAGCTATTTCTGCTTCTTTTAAAGCATATTCATTACCGTTAAAAGAAATAGCTAAACCTCCATTTTTTTTTGCATATTTTAAAGGTTCAACATCAGTTATACTATCTCCAACATACATGATTCCATTTTTATCACAATCACATTTAGATACAATATCTTTAATAGCTAATTTCTTTCCTTCACCACCAACAGTATTAATATTTTCAATTAATTTAGCTATTTCCATTTTAGGAATCTCATCAAAAAATATTTCATTTAGTTTATCAAAATCAGGACTATTCTCTCTAGCTATTTTCACAATCGTATCTCTAAATTCAAAGAGTTTTTCTTTTTCATTGTCTGATAATTCATATGAATCATACATATCTAGATGAGTATAATATGTATTTTCAAAAGGAAAATCAAGATAATTACATAATGCTTCAATATATTGACCATAACTAGTACTAACTATAAAAGAAGACATAGCATTCTCTGCTAATTCAAGGGTCTTTTCCACACCATCGACAAGATTTATTTTTTCTTTTGAAAAATCAATAATTTTCTGATTGGTTATGCCATAAGCTTTAAAAAAAGGAACTATTAATTTAAGTGTACCACCTGCATTATAATCAGGCTTTTTAGCTATATCGACTAAGTAATCATCAAATTTACTTATAATTTTAAAGAATTCATCACCTTCAGGAATAAATTCCGAACTGATTTCATAAGCATTATCATTTAAAGATAAAGGTCCTTCACAATCGGTTATAAATAATTTTTTAATCAATATATAAATCCTCCACAAACATTGAATAAAAATAAGAAAAATTATTGAGGAATAGCTATCACTACACAATAATTAATTGAATATGTAGTATTAACAAAGAAAACTATGAGTTATGAGGTTAGTAGCTAAAATGATATAAAAATATAAACTGAATATTAAAGTAGATATATTACTGCTTTAAATCAATTTTAATAGCATTTACAGGGCAAATTGATTCACATTCTCTACATGAGATACATAAATCTTGATTTACAACTATTTCATCATCCCTTAAACTTAATGCGTCTACAGGACATTGATTTGTGCAAACTCCACAGGCTTGGCAAAGGTCTTTACTAATTGTGAATTTACCAACTCTCATTTCTTGAATGTTTTCTCTAATAAAATAAATATCGTTACCTCTATTCTCAAAGAATTCTTCCATTAGTTCAATAGCTGTTACTGGACATGTTGAAACACATTTTCCACAGAATACACAGTTATCTTCAATATGAATCGGAGAAGGTAATTCAAGCCAAATAGCATTAACTGGACAAATACCCACACATTCCCCACAGCCAATACAGTCTTCTTCCAAAACCCTAATTTTACGAATAGGAGGAAAATATTCAATTAAATTCTTCATAGATATTACAGAAATGTCAGAAGCGATTATTTTCTCTAATTTTTTAGATATTATGTCAGTAACATTTATTTCAAAACTTTTTTCATTATTCTCTTTGGTTAATTTTTGTGATAGCTTAGATAAGATTGAATCAATTTTAGTTATATCATTAGATAATTTATTAATGTCTTTATCAATAATTCCTGAAACTATATCTAATGATCTAATTTTATTGAAAGATTCATAAGCTTTTTTACGAGAGGAATATTTAATAGCTGAACTTGGACAAACATCCATACATTCTTCACATCTTGCACAATAAGATGGGTCAATATAAGGTAATTTACTTGTTTTGCCCACATTTATAGCTCCTCTAGATGGACAGATTCTTGTACAAGTCATACAGCCAATACAAGCATCTTGATTTATTACAATAGCTCTTCCACCAGACACTGTTCTTGGTAGGATTTCACCATATTTTATTGCATCAGTTGGACAAGACCTAAAACAATATCCACACCTTACACATTTATTTTCATCAATTTCACTATGTACTTCTTCATTCCCTGAAGATGTTAAATGAATAGCTCCTGTTTTACATGAAGAAACGCAAGCACCACAAGCCTTACATAGTTTTGAATTTATGTTAGGAATATTTTCCCTAATGGGTTCAGATAATTTTGTTTGCATTTTGATAGCATCATGAGGACAGGCTTCCCTACATAGAACACAACCAAAACATTTATCATTGATTTTAGTTGTACCTTCACTACTATCAATGTATGTTGCTCCAACTGGGCATGCTTTAAGACAAGGTTTATCTTCACATATTTCACATTTGTTGTTCTCAATCTCATAATCGATTTCAACTTCCCTCAAGGGTTTAGTGCATTTTTTAGTGGAAACCTCGATATTAATCAACTCCTAAAAATATAAATATTAATCATTATTACAACTAAACATAAACAATACAACTATTAATCATTATTACAACTAAACATAAACAATACAACTATTAATCATTATTACAACTAAACATAAACAATACAACTATCAATCATTATTACAACCAAATATAAACAATACAACTATCAATCATTATTACAACCAAATATAAACAATACAACTATCAATCATTATTACAACCAAATACAACAGTATAGATATTAATCAAATACAATTAACATAAACATCAAAGTGTTATAGAATTATGAGATTAGATATTAGTCATTTCTATTATTAGCTAATTTAGACTCTTTTAAAGTGATTAAAATAATCTTTTCTCCATCAATTTCATCAAGTAAGAATTTAGCAACAAAATATCTAACTACACAGAAAGGACATGTCTGATAACAATTACTACATCTTAAACACTTATTTGGATCTCTTGAAACTTTATTACTTTCTTCATCATAATTTATAGCACCAGTTGGACATTCATCCACACACAAACGACATTTATTACATTTAGATTCATCCCATGTAATAATATTAATTTTTAATCTATCAGTAGCATTTTCAATAATTTCTAAAGCTATTTCTTCATCAGGTAAAATCTCTAATGCTTTATCCCATATTTTAGATAGTGGTAATTGTAGTTTTAAAAGTTTTTCATCAGGCAAATTTTGCAATTCTTCTTCTTTATTTTCTATATACTCTTCAAGTGTATTAACAACTAGACGAATAATAGCTTTTTGGTCTTCAAGATTATCTATAAATACTCCTTTCATAGCTCCCTTCACAGGACAAGCTTCTAAACAATCCCCACAAGAGATACATTTAGCTTGATTCACATGAATCTTATTATCAACTTCTTCAATTGCATCTACAGGACAAGATTTCATACATTTTTTACATTTAATACATAAGAAGTCATCTATAAGATACTGTCTTTTTGAAGGAATTATATTAAATTCTTCTCTGATTAAATGATTCTCACCACAAAGAAGAGTTTTAGGATCTGTTGGGCATACTTCTGCACAAAAACCACATCTAATACATGCTCGGTTATTAATCACTGGATAAGTTATACCTTCATTTTCTTCGCAGTCTTCTTCTCGAACAAGCTTAATAGCATGTGGAGATGGACAAGATGAAGTACAGGCACCACAACCTATACAGTACTCTTTAAGAACTTCAGGAAAATCTCTAAACCTATCAGGTTTTTCTACTATATCATGTTGGGATTTTGCATCAGTAAAACCTTCTAACCAAGTTTTTCTTGCAAATTCATATAAATACCAAATTACAGAAGACATAATCCACCTTTTAAATAGTAAATAACAATTAATAATATAATAATCATAATAGTGCTAATAAATTGTGCTAATAAATTATGCTAACAAATTGTGCTAATGAAATAATGCTAATAAATTATGCTAATGAAATAATGCTAATAAATAATGCTAATAAATTATGCTAACAAATTGTGCTAATAAATTATGCTAATATAACAGTAACACTAATAATAACAATAGAATATTTTGATAAAATTAATGATAATAATGATATTAATATACTAATGATATCAATAAAAAAATCATTAATTTCTTCTAATAATAACAAAATACGATCAATTTCAATTATTGAGTATTAATATTACCTTAAATTAAAAATATCCTTAGAAACTTCTCCTTTATCTACATCAACAATAGTTACTCTCTCAGCACAAGCTATACAAGGATCAGCTGAAGCATATGTAGCTACAGCATCTGAAACAGTTGCAACATCTTTGAGCATATATTTAGCACATGCATCAATATTCATTATACTTGGAGTTCTAATGGATATATGTTTTATTAAATTACCATTAGTTTCAGCCATATAAACTACTTCTCCTCTTGGAGCTTCATTTCTCCATTCAGCATATCCAGATCCAATATCAACTTTAGTTCTAATATCTCCTTCAGGTAAGTTAGCAATAGCTTGCCTAACTAAATCAATAGATTGAGGGATCTCATTAAATCTATTCATAGTTCTTGCGAAATTATCTCCTTCTTTTCTCCAAATAGGCTTAAATTCAAAATTATCCCTATAAGTATGATGTTGTTCTCTTAAATCATGTTTTAATCCAGATGCTCTGCCAATAGGACCAACTGCTCTTCCTTTCAATGCTTGATCCCTAGTCATTTTTCCAACATCTTTAGATCTAAGACCTACAAGAGGTCCTTGTTCAAAGATTTCTATATATCTACCAAGATCTTTTTCAATAGCATCAAGCTTTTCTAGTATTTGATCAAGATGAACCTGTTTTGCATCCATCCTAACTCCACCAACTACATTCCACCCCATGTTAACTCTATTACCAGTTAAAAGTTCAATTGCATCCATTGCATGTTCTCTTAAAGATAATACATACATAAATAATGTTTCATGTTCTAGGGCTTTAAAATAAGTAGAATTAGCTAAAAAATGACTTTGAATCCTATCTAATTCATTGGTAATTACTCTCAAATATTGAGCTCGTATTGGAGCCCTAACATCAGAAATTTTTTCAATAACTTCTGCAAAAGTTTGAGTATGTTCATAAGAACAAATCCCACAAACTCTCTCAGCAAGATAAATACATTTTTGCCATGTTTTACCTTCCATGATTCTTTCTATTCCTCTGTGAACATAACCATAATCAATTTCAGCATCTATAACTCTTTCTCCCTGAGTGTGAAGTTTAAGTCTTAAAGGCTCTTTTAACCCTGGATGAATTGGACCAATAGGCAATATCATGATTTTTCCCTCCCTTTAGCTGCAATGGCACCTGGAGCTACCGAAAGAATCCCTTCTAAAATCTCACTTGGCCTTGGAGGACATCCAGATATTTCTGCATCAACTGGTATAAAATCAGATACTGGAGCATGAACATTTCCCCCTTCTTGATTGAAAACATCGCCAGATAATGGACAATTTCCAATACAAGCAACAACTTTAGGTTCAGGAGCCTTACTATAAATTCTTTTTATTTTTTTAATCCATTGCTCTGTAACAGCTCCAGTTATTAATATAACATCAGCTTCACGAGGATTATTATGTACATAAATACCATATTGTTCAAGATCATATCTTGGAGAAAGCAAAGCTACGATTTCTACATCACAGCCATTACATCCCCCACAATTAACAAGACAAACATGAATTGAACTTTTTCTTACAATATCCTTAAGAGTATTTAACATTTGGTTACCTCTTATTATCCTCTTTATAAATTTGATTATGTGTAAAAATGATTATATCTAACTAATTATGTGCAAATTTTGAATACAATATTATTTCTAATTTTAATGATATTCACTTCAATACTAGCAAATTAAATAACATCATGTCCAATAATAGCAAATTAAATAACATCATGTCCAATAATAGCAAATTAAATAACATCATGTCCAATAATAGCAAATTAAATAATATTTTTTTTTACTTATTGAAATACTCATTTAACTTATTTAAATTATCTATTATTTTTTTTATTTTTTTACTTATTGAAATATTCATTTAACTTATTTAAATTATCTATTATTTTTTATAATATATAATTTTATTATGATTATTTTTATGATTATTTATGAATATATTATGATTATTAATATGATTATTAAATATGAGTATTATAATAATCTTACTTGATTACAAGAATCCTCTAAATAAATATTTAGTACTATAACTGATAATAATGATTACTCTTGAAGTAAAGTTAATATTTGCTTTTTACCTAAAGTTAAAGCTTCTTTATAATCTTTTCCACCGATTATTTCTTTTACTAATTTTATTTTAATTTCATCAGCTTCTTCAATGGATAGTAAATCCATCACATCACATAGCCAACATAGTCTCAAATCAGCATGTAATTTCTCACTAAGACAATGTGGTCGAGCTGATTCAAACGTAGCATGAAGTGCCTCTAAACTAGACATATCTAATTTATTCATTAAAATTTTTTCCATATCTTCATTTGTTATTTCTAACTCAATAGCTAATGGATTAACAACATCTTCTTTCCATTTGAAACTTCTAAGAATTCTAAGCTTCATCTTCTCCAATAGCTCTTTATCTTCATCCACATTATCACCTAATAATTGCGATACTTAATATTTAAATAGTTTATTATTTATTATTAGAACAAAATATAACTTATAATCCATATAATAGCTGAAATAATTATCCCTAGAAATGTCTCTTTTCTCCCATAACCTGGCCTCATTCCAAATACTAAAGCTATTAAAAATAAAGCTATAGCTATTAGAATATAAGATGAAATGAATGGGAGTAAAGCATAATTAAATAGAAGTATCCAACCTATAATAGCTATTATTAAAGATACAATGTCAATTTTATTGATTATGAATGCCTCACCATGTTTTTTGTAACTAATTAACAGACCTAAAACAGATCCAATTATAAATGCTAATAAATATAATAGATAGGATAATTCAGTCATGGTATCATCTTTTTTTACAAATAGGATTAAGGATTATAAATTTGATATATTTTCAATAAGTTTTTATAATGAAGTTAGACTAATAATATTTATTTAAATTACTAGTTTATTAATTATAAGTCGTATATAGGAATATAAAACACTACAAACATTACACACAAATATAAAACACTACAAACATTACACACAAATATAAAACACTACAAACATTACACAGGAACATAAAGTATTGCAAAAGATATTGCAATAATGAATAAAGTAAGTAAGAATACAATTTTTTCTAAATTTTCAGCTAAATGCACACCTTTTTTAGTAGTTTGTATCCATAATAAAGGAAACATTACAAGACCAAATAGAGCAACAGGGAAAACTATCATAGTTTGTAGTGTTGCTGCTAGACCACTAGCTACTATGATTCCAATAGCTACAAGTGAAGTCAATACAACAAGATCTTTTTCTTTATTCATTTATTATCTCCTTAAAATTCATTTATTAAATTAATCATAGTATCAAATTTACACATATTATATATTATATTGATATATTACTGGATCAAATTAGACAATAAGCATTATTAACAAAGAACCACCGATCCCAATAATAGCTATTGAAACTTGACTCATAACAGAGTGATTTGGATTGAGTATTGGAGTTATAGTATTTATAATTGCAATTAGGGCTGTGATGACTACCATACCAATTAAATACCCCAATAGGGATAAAGGTCCGATGAACACAGTCAAGAATACCCACAATAAAATATACCAAGATATGGATTCTGAAAGCATCATATATCCCCTTAAAACGCCAAAATGCTCAGTTTCATAACCAGAGATTATATCTTTTCCCTTGGTAATCGAAAACGGAGAATATGGTGATTTAGAAACCAATAAGATGAAGAACATCAAAGCAGCTAGAGGTATTGAAAATATTAAAGGTCCATTGGCAGATTGATACGCGACAATTTCTCCTAAATTCATAGTTCCAGTTTGGAAGAATATAATAACTAAAACTGCAAAAAGGGGAATTTCAGCAGCCGCTGAGAAAACTGCTCTTACACAACTCATTTTACCATAAGGAGAACCTGAAGAAGATCCAGCATTATGTTCAACAATTTTATAAACTGCATAAATTGCAAATATTAATAATAATGACCCATAGCTAATAGGACCAACTATAACTGCTGTGATCCATATAGCACAATACATACAAGCTATAGCAACATAAAAAGGCATAGCCGCTGTTTTTGGAAAAGATGTCTCTTTAAAGAAGAATTTCAATGAATGGAGAAAATGTTGTATTATTGGAGGGCCAGGCCTAAGTTGTATTCTTGCCATGACCTTTCTATGGAATCCTAACAACAAACTTCCAACTAAGAAAGCTATTACAACATTTATAATGATATTAGCCATTAAATTCATGTTATCGTACTTTTTAAAAAAGATAATTATCGATACTAAAATATCTCAGTATCCAATAAATGGTTCTTCTTTTCTTTCCTCCTGTTCTTCTTTGTTAGATTTTGCCATGGTTATTAAACCTAATGAAAGGATGAACAATGGTATAAACACAATAGCTATTCCATACACAATCCAAACTGCAGGATTAAATATTAAAGCAAATATTATCAATATTGAAGATATTATAAGCGATAAATAGCTACTTATCATCATTCCGTTCATTTTTCACACCTTAATTATTATTTTTATAATTTTAATTATGTTGTATTAAATTCTATAATTATTAAATATTCTATAATTTTAATTATAATTTTAATTATGTTGTATTAAATTCTATAATTTTAATTATAATTTTAATTATGTTGTATTAAATTCTATAATTTTAATTATATTGTATTATATTCGAAAATTTTAATTATATTCTATTAAATTCTATAATTATTAAATATTCTATAATTTTAATTATATTCTATTAAATTTCCATGATTTAATTTACTAATCAATTATTATAATTCTTATTTATATTTTTTTATGATTTATTATTCTTTATTTGTATTTTATTATTATCTTATCAAATTTAATAATGATTTAGAGTCATATTATTTTTATGATTATAAGAAGTATTTCAATCGTTCTTATAATTACAAATAATGAACTTAAATGAATGATTAATATAAATGGAGAACCTGGAGTCCTAAACATCTCTGCCTTTGTAGCGAAAAATGGAGCTATACCAGTCTCACCAGCTACTCCCATCAATAATAATAATGATCCAAAAATCATCATAGGAGTTGCAGTTGCCATACTAGCTAATTCAAATAGACTAAGAGTTCCAGTAGATGCTAATATAATCGATGCTCCCCCAAATAAAGGAAGTGAACATATCATAGCTATTATTCCATATTGATAAGCTGCATCAAGAACATCAATTTGCTTAACTGCTGAAACTATTCCCACATTAACTATACCAATTAAAGCTATGAATAATGTGAAATTAAATAAATCTCCAGTTATCATTGCTCCTGCAGTAGCTAAACCACAAATAATAGCTAAAAATCTTCTAGATTTAAATTCAGATAAACCAACAGAAACTTTATGATCTTTTAATGTGCCGAAACTTCCTTCAACTTGAGTTTCAGTTCGGCTAATAGCTATTAATGCAGTAAATATTAACACAACCACAAACATAAATAAGTGGAATGGGGTCACATATAATACAATATCTCCTAAAGGTATTGTTCCAAGTATATTCCCACCTAATGATGCTAAATCCATTTTAATCCTCTTTATTTTTAATTTTAATAGATATATACTAAGTAGACTTTCTAACTATTAAATAAGTAGACTTTCTAACTATTAAATTAGTGTCTTATGAACATATTTTATGAACATTAGTTATTAAGATTAGTAAACTTTATAATTATAAGATTATTACTCTCTGTTATATTCTTCTCTTATCATAGCTCCAATTAATCCAATTTTAGAAGCTACTTTAAGGACTAAACCACATGCAGCCATGAACAAGCTTAACAACCATAAATCTGGAGCTATGAAGAATAATACAAATCCAATTATCCACAAACACCAAGCTATTCCAGAAACTCCACCAATACCCTCAATTTCAGCTATTGGTAAACCTCTTGATTTTCTTGAAATTATATAAAGTAATATTCCTCCACCTGCCACTGCACCACCAGTGAAACCAGTTAAAAATGCACCAAAAGCTAATAAAACTAAAACTAAGAAATTAGGGGCTGTGGTCATGATTTCCATATCAAGAACCATAGGTAAAGGTAACAGAGAAGATTGCTTATTTGATTTTCTCATTTCTCGAGATATCAATATTTCGGATATAGCTAGTATTTCAGCTAATTCTACTACCAATCCTGGTAAGATTAAAGCTTCAGCCAAATCAGTTCCAACAGCAGCTACAAATATAAGCATAGCTAATCCTACAATGTCTGTAAGGATAAGTATGTGTATATCTCTTTTTTGAATAGCTATTCCAATTAATCCAATGAAAGCTATAATTATCCCAGCATATATTGCAGGAACATACCAAGAAGCAAAAATTGCCGGAACAAATTCAGGAACTACAATCATTTATTCTTCCTCACTTAATCTCTCGGATTCAATAGTTGGATCATAATATTTAGAATTTTTATCAGGAGCTTCTCTCTTCTTTCTATTCATAGTGAAGTTAGCAGCTAAGAAAGAAGCTATTATGAATGACATCATCAAGATGGTAGATTCTAAGATTGTATCGAATCCTCTAGTATAATAAAGAATCTCATCTATTAAACCTCCAGGAGATGAATAAATTGAAGTCCCAAAATAGGGAGATATTGATTGAACATAAATAGCCTGTGGAGACATATAGGAGGTTATCCATCCTATTGATTTAGAATTTTCTGGATATTGAGCTTTTGTAATTCCAGGTAATTTTAAAACTTCTCCACCCCTATCATAAGGAGCTGTTGGTATTCCTTCATCTATTTGGACTTGAGGAACAGGTCTTGGATAAATTTGATCTACATTTAAGTCAAGAGGTATTACAAATCCAACAAGTAATAATAATCCTAAAACTAATGCAAATAATTTTGGAATTCTATCAGGATTAGCTAATTTATTCCAAAATCTCCCAATTCGACTCATGCGTCACTCCCCATTTCTTCTAAACGAGATATAGCTCTAAGTAAAATTAAAACAATTACTACTGATGTAGCTACCAATGTCATAAGTGCTAACATATGATTATAAGTAAGTAATATTAATGAAACACCAATTGAGGCAACTTCAGTATTAAATGTTCTTACGATAGGGTCTTTAACACCAGGACCAATAACTGTAGCTATACTCCCTAGAATAGCTAATATGATACCAGCATACAACCAAATACTAAGATCAAACAACTTTTTCTGCCTCCTTATTTCTTTTTCTTATTTCATTAACTTTGATTATGGATAATAAAAATACTATAGTAGAAATTGGACCAAATAAAGCTATAGCTAACGCTACATCCAAATATTTAAAGGAAACAACAGCTAATACAAAACCTGCTTCCATAATTGCAAACATTATAATCTTATCTAAAGGTTTAATCAACCATATAATTCCTAAAGCACCTACAAACATTAGTACTAAGGACACAGTTGTAATATTAATAAGATCTAAGGGATTCATCATATTCACCAGTAATTAGTATTATGGTAATGTATATCTTAATCTATCAAATATTTTATCATTGTATATGTTATTGTAAATTTATTATTGAGTTATCTAAATTTCTTTTACTATTAAATGGTTGATGAATTAATTCATTCATCAAGTATGATTTCATCATCTAATCTATTCAATGTGTAAGCTATAGCATTAGACCCTATAGTAGAACTAATGAAGAATACAATAGCTATTATAAGACCAAATGGTGTATTGATATACAATGCAATCAATGCAGAGACTGAAAAATCAATAACATTGATATATAGCATTCTTTCAGCCCTATCTCTAGTTACAAAAGCTCTTACTGCCATTATAATAACAATTATACAAATAATTTCTTCTATCATACTACCATTCTATGGGTTAATTATACATTTAATTATTTTTTAATAATATGTTAATTAAGTAAATTAGTTAATTTAATTATTTTTATTAATTATTTTTTAATAATATGTTAATTAAGTAAATTAGTTAATTTAATTATTTTTAATTAATTATTTTTTAATAATATGTTAATTAAGTAAATTAGTTAATTTAATCATTGTCATTAAAGTAATTATATTCAATAATTATCATTAAAGTACTTAATTCAACTATTTATTCATTAGTTACGATTATTCATAAATTTTATAAATAATTTTCATCTTATTCTAACTCAGTGTATCTACCCATTAGTTTAGCTATTTTTCCAAGTAATTTAGAGGAATATGGATGATAAATACCTTGAATTGTCAATATAGCTATGATCATGCCAACAATGAACATTTCTGGAGTTAAACCAATGAAAGAACATAAGAGTATAATAATTGTTGCAGTCAATGCCCCAATTGTACCAGCATAACCTG
The DNA here is from genome assembly GCF_001639285.1 of Methanobrevibacter cuticularis. Classification (GTDB taxonomy): domain Archaea; phylum Methanobacteriota; class Methanobacteria; order Methanobacteriales; family Methanobacteriaceae; genus Methanobaculum; species Methanobaculum cuticulare. The sequence goes on from NZ_LWMW01000089.1 coordinate 39,632, forward strand.
GATCAGCACAAAGCCTATTACCAATAAATACAAAGAAAGCAGCCATTATTCCTCCTTCAAGACCTATTAGCATGACTCCTATTGAAGCAAGCAATGTTCCTGCAGAAGCATCTGGAGAGCATAATACGTTACCCTGGAAAAATCCTCCAGCTAAGTCTCCATCATGTTTAGCTATAGATCTTCCAACGATATTCGCACCTTTAACACCAGGATACTCAGGTAAACCAAAGTAAGTATCAATTATAACGAAATTAAGCCATGCAATTACAGTAGCAATAGCTATTCCTAATATTTCATTCATTGAATTACCTCTTGACTATCTTCAGTTACTTCAGGTGGTTTAGGAAACACATAATCAAATAAATATTTTGTAAATAAAGCTGAAAAACCTCCAAGTAAAATAGCTAATACCATTCCATCATAAATCCAATAAATATTTAATGAAAAGCAAATAGCTAGAAGTCCAATAGCTATAACTGGAGTTGGGAATAATGCACTAGTTTCAAATGAAAACCTTATTGGTTTATTAGGTAACAATGGCAATCTCAATCCTAAAGCTATTATTATTGAAATAGCTATAGCTATTAAATAATCTATAAATAAATATATCTCACTAACATGAATAATCATGATAAAATGTAAGCATTACTAGATATATAAATGTTGTTACTTGAAGTTAAGAAATGTCAAAATGTTAGTTAGTAAGAAAAATTTCTCTTCTAAAAATCAAGTATTTGTAAATTCAAGCTTAAAATTCAATTTTAAAAATTGTATCAACTAACAAATTGACAGTCCCTGAAGTTAGTAAAACTTCAATAAATCAAACAATTATAATCACAAAACAGTAGAAATATTATGAAAAGAAGAAAAGGAATATCCAATTAATTACAGATGAATAAGAGAAATTCGAAACTTAACAATATATACAAATCTAAAAGTAAAAATTCTAATTAGAATTAATCTATTAAGCTATTAGAAAAATAGTGTTTTAATAAAAATAGTAGATAATAATAATTTATCAAAATAAAATATTTCTACAAAATAATATTTTATCAAAAAACATTAGATAATTAGTAGATAATAATAATTTATCAAAATAAAATATTTCTATAAAATAATATTTTATCACAAAACATTAGATAATTAGTAGATAATAATAATTTATCAAAATAAAATATTTCTATAAAAAATATTGTTATTAAATTTAATAGTAATGAAAATAAAAAATTAATTAACAAATAAAATAATATATGTTATTAATTATAACAAATAAAATAGAATATGTATTATTTGCTTTTTAATAATATTACTTTAATCAATTTAGAGGTCATTTAAATGAAAAACAAAAAAATAGTTGTTACAGGTGGTCTTGGATTCATTGGATCCCATATTGTTGATGAACTAATTGATGACAATTATATTACTATACTCGACAACAAATCTTCTGGAAAAATTGAAAATCTGAATAATCCCAATCATGAAAACTTAAATATAATTATTGGTGATTTAAATGACTTGGACTTATCAGATATATTTATAGGTATAGATTATGTTTTCCATTTAGCAGCTTTAGCTAGTGTTCCAATGAGTGTTGAAAATCCGCTTCTTTCTCATGAAAATAACACAGATGCTACAACTAAACTACTTATAGCTGCAAAAGACTGTGGTGTTAAAAAAGTTGTTTTCTCATCTTCATCAGCGGTTTATGGTGAAAACCCAAATATGCCACTAAAGGAAGATGAGCCTTTAAGTCCTACTTCCCCATATGCTGCAACAAAGGCTGCAGGAGAACTATACTGTCAATCTTTTACAAAAACTTATGGAATACCAACAGTTTCCCTTAGATATTTTAATGTTTTTGGGCCAAAACAAGATGTCAATTCTCATTATGCTGCAGTTATTCCTAATTTTATTTTTGCATTAATAAATAATCAACAACCTATTATATATGGAGATGGTGAACAAAGCAGAGATTTTATTTTCATCAGCGATATTGTAAACGCCAATATATCTGCTTGTGAATCTGATTACACTGGAACTGTTAATATAGCTTCTGGAAAAGCCATGACAATAAATGAACTTTTCAATATTATAAAAAAAGCAGTGAATTCTAATATAAATCCTAATTATCGCCCAGAAAGATCTGGAGATATAAAACATTCCTTAGCTGATGTTAATAAAATGAAAAAAATAAATTTCAAAGTTGATTCCAGTCTATTCCCACAACAATTAAAAACAACCATTGACTGGTTTAGAGACAACTATTTAAATCAAGAATAATAAATCATGTGAAGTATCTAAATAATCAAATTAAATAATCAAATCAACTACCTAAAAACAAAGCAAAAATAAATAAATAAAATATTCAAAGAATCAAAACCACTACCCCAAGATGTAACATAATAACATAATAAAAAATAACTTAGAAAATTAATAAAAGAACTTAGAAGATAAATAAAATAACTTAGAAGATTAATAAAATAGCTTAGAAAATTAATAAAATAACTTAGAAAATTAATAAAATAACTTAGAAGATTAATAAAATAACTTGGAAGATTAATAAAGTGAAATTATGAGCATTATAAAGTCTGTTTTTAAAAATACAAGTTGGTTGATGATTTCACAAATCGTGACAAGTGTGTTAGGCTTTTTTTGGACAATATTAATAGCCCGGTACTTAGGAGTATTTAATTTCGGAATAATTACATTTGCGACATCTTTTACTGGAATAGCTGCTATAGGAATGGATATAGGGTTCAGTACTTATGCAACACGTAATGTTGCAAGAGATCCAAGTTTAACAAGTAAATATTTAGGAAATGGAATCCTTTTAAAATTAATTTTATCTTTATTAACAATAATAGCTATTTTAATCCTTTTAAAATCGATGAATTATGACTACCTAACCATTGAAGTCTGTTTTATATTTTCAATACAAATCTCGTTTCTTACTATGAGTTATTTATTCAATGGAATATTTCAAGCTCATGAAAAAATGCAGTATCAGGCAGTGGGGATAATAATAAATAGTGGGCTGTTATTAGGATTTACATTGATATCAATATATCTAAATATTGGAGTTATTGGAATTGCAATTACATACCTACTTTCAAGTGTTATAACTTCAATTTATCTTTATATGAGAACTACCTCTAAAATAGCTATGCCCAAATTTGAAATTGACTTGAAATTTTGGAAAAATTCAATAAAATCTTCTTTTGCTTTTGGATTAACCAATTTTTTTACAAATATTTATTTTATGATAGATACTGTTATGATATCTATTTTTATTGGAGCAACAGCTGTTGGAATTTATAGTTCTGCTTATAAGATAATATTTGTATTTACGACACTGTATTCAGTTTATAATTTTGTTATTTTTCCTTTAATGGCTAAATTATATACAAATTCTGAGGAATTATTAAAAATTAGTTATGAAAAATCTGTTAAATATCTTTTAATGATAATTTTACCATTGGCTGTTGGGATCACATTTTATGCAGATAGTGTTATTCTATTAATATATGGTAATGAGTTTTCTTTAGCAGCAAATGTCCTAAAGATATTGATATGGAATGTTGTGTTCCTATTTGTAAATGGAGCATCAACCTTACTTCTAAATTCATCAAATCATGAAATTGGAGTTACAAAAATAAATGGAATAGCTTGTTTTTTTAATGTTGTTTTAAACTTAATCTTAATCTATTATCTAAGTTATATTGGAGCAGCTATAGCCACAGTATTAACTGGATTATTAATAGCCATCTTAATGAATAACATAATATCAAAGAATATTTTAAAAATAGAGAATAAATTAATAATAGAAATTCTTAAAATCAGCTTTTCAGCTCTTATTTTAGCTATTGTCTTATTTATATTCAAAGTTTCATTACTAATAGCTATTCCTTTAGGAATAATAATATATTCTGTGATGATTATATTAACAAAAACTTTAGATACTACAGATAAAAGCATGATAACTGAAATAATCAAATAAATGTATTAGAAAATCTATATAAATAAAAATAATTAGAAAATCTATATAAAGAAAAGTAATTAGAAAATATATATAAATAAAAATAATTAGAAAATATATATTAAATAAAAGTAATTAGAAAATCTATATAAATAAAAATAATTAGAAAATCTATATAAAGAAAAGTAATTAGAAAATATATATAAATAAAAATAATTAGAAAATATATATTA